>NZ_JBFRCY010000310.1:0-5048 GCF_052113305.1 Terriglobus sp. YAF25 | reverse complement strand
GCCTTGAGGAGACTGTCGCCCACAACCGCCGCTTCTCTGCGGATGCCTCCCACGAATTGAGGACACCTCTGACCATTATTCGAGGTGAGCTCGAGGTTGTGATGCAGACCCCGATGTTGTCGCCAGCTCTCATCGAAGGAATCGGAAGTGCTCTCGAAGAAAGCGATCGAATGTCTCATATCGTCGAAAGCCTCATGACGATCTCCCGCCTCGAAGGTGGAAGTGAGCAGATGGCGATGATGCCGGTTGACCTGATAGCTCTGGCCACAGAGACGCTGGATCATATGAGTTTGTTGGCCGAGGAAAAGGAGATCAAACTGACCTGCGCCACCTCGGGAAGCATTTATGTGATGGGCGATGCCATGCGCTTGAAACAGGTCGTCGCCAACCTGCTTGACAATGCCATCAAGTACACCCCAGCCAATGGCAGCGTCGCAATGTCTATCGCCGCAGAGGGATCCCTAGCCGCGCTGGAAGTATCGGATACTGGCATCGGTATTCCTGTGGATGCCCTCCCCCTTGTGTTCGAACGCTTCTTCAGGGCAGACAAGACGAGGTCGCGCGGGTCAGGCGGAATAGGGTTGGGCCTGGCCATCGTGAAATCGATATGTATAGCGCACCATGGTACGGTTACGGTCTCTAGCATCGAAGGACACGGCACAACACTACGCGTTGAGTTGCCGTTACTGCACGAATGGACCGCGTTGAAGACCGCCGAACAGGTATCTGTAGTAACCACACATCATGTGGAGTCATTGCCGGAAAGAAAGTCGTYGGTCAAAGAAAGGCATCCGGTCATCGGCACTCACTGAACTGCTTCAGGCTGCAGTCGACATATCAGCGTTACCCAGGTCAGGAGCGATGCCTGCATCCCCCCGACACGTCTTAAAACGCAACTTTGAGTGGAGGTTCCTAGACTTATGGCAACAGCGGCGGTCAGCACACCAACGACAAACAAGCATCTCGTGCGGTGGGTGGAAAAGATGGCCGATCTCATGCAGCCGTCTTCCATTCACTGGGTTGATGGCACCGAAGATGAGTATCGATACCTCTGCGACACACTCGTCGAGAACGGCACCTTCACCAGGCTCAACAATCAGCTATGGCCAGGGTGCTTTGCCGCGAGATCAGATGCAGTGGACGTAGCTCGCGTAGAAGAGCGAACCTTCATTTGCTCTCTCTCAAAAGACGACGCCGGCCCCACCAATAACTGGGAAGATCCATTCGTCATGCGCCGTACGCTGAAGAAAATCTTTCGTGGCTGCATGCGCGGCAGGACCATGTACGTGCTCCCATTCAGCATGGGACCGGTGGGATCGGCCTTCTCCCGAATCGGCGTGCAGCTCACCGATTCGGCATACGCAGTCGTCAACATGCGCATCATGACCCGCATCGGGCAGCCGGTGCTCGATGAAATCGAAAAGGGACAGCAACGTGTAGTGCCGTGCGTTCATAGCGTCGGCGCTCCACTCGCTCCGGGTGAAGCCGATGTACCATGGCCCTGCAACAAAGAGAAGTACATCGTCCACTTCCCTGAAACAAGGGAGATATGGAGTTACGGCTCGGGTTATGGCGGGAACGCCCTGCTCGGAAAAAAATGCTTCGCGCTCAGAATCGCCTCCAACATAGCCCGCGACGAGAATTGGATGGCGGAACACATGCTCATCCTGGGGTTAGAGGACCCGCATGGAGAAAAAACCTACGTGGCAGCAGCCTTCCCTTCTGCCTGCGGAAAAACGAACTTCGCTATGATGCTCACGCCGCCYGGCCTGGAGGGATGGAAGGTATCCACTGTCGGCGACGACATCGCCTGGATCCGGCCAGATGYAGACGGCAAGCTGAGAGCCATCAACCCCGAGGCCGGCTTCTTCGGCGTCGCGCCAGGGACATCAGAAAAAACCAATCCCAATGCGATGGCCACCTTGCGGCGGAACACGATCTTTACCAATGTCGCCGTAACTCCCGAAGGCGGCGTCTGGTGGGAGGGCATGACCGAAAGGCCCCCAGCCGAATGCATCGATTGGCGAGGTCAGCGCTGGACCCCGGAGATCGCTGCGAAGACAGGCGCGACAGCTGCTCATCCGAATGGAAGGTTTACTGYGCCCGCCTCGCAGTGTCCGACAATCGATCCAGCTTGGGAAGACCCAGACGGCGTACCTATTAGCGCGATCGTGTTCGGTGGACGGCGATCCTCAACCATTCCCTTGGTCTTTCAGGCATTCAACTGGAGCTCAGGTGTCTACCTCGGCGCCACGATGGGATCTGAAACCACCGCCGCCGCTACCGGTGTCCTTGGCAAGGTACGGCGGGACCCAATGGCGATGCTCCCGTTCTGTGGCTATCACATGGGTGACTACTTCCGGCACTGGATCCGAATGCAGCGCACCGTCTCCGCAATGCCCCGCGTCTTCCATGTCAACTGGTTCCGCAAAGATGAAAACGATAGGTTCCTATGGCCTGGCTTTAGTGAGAATATGCGCATCCTGAGATGGATCGTCGAACGTGTAAGAGGCCGTATCCATGCCAGCGAAACCCCCATAGGCTGGACACCCCAATTCGGGGACATCAACTGGGACGGGTTGGCATTCTCCGGGGCGAGCTTCGAGCACCTGCAGCGGGTCGACCGAGCCGCATGGCGTAGGGAAATCATGGGGCACGAAGAATTGTTCCTCACCTTGCACGATCACTTGCCACCAGAGATGATCTACGAACGTGAGCTATTAATATGTCGGCTCGGGTAACTCTCCATTGCAGCCTGTCCTAAACATTTGCAGAGCAGCGGCAGTCACCGTCAGCCCTGCTGCATCGATCATCTCCGTCCGCAAGCATCTCAGGAGGGCAGGAGATTCTTGACATACCTTCCGGCTTCTCTATTCCTCAACATACTCAGTTCAGCAGAAGACTGGACACACCGGGGATATCCCGTCGGTCTCGGATGTAGATTGCGTTGTCGGAGCAGGGAGTTTCCCGCCGCCTTCCGTCCTCCCCCTAACTTCTCACGGAGGCGGTCGCCTCTGCTGCGGGTGGGCGATTCGGGAACGCCAGCCAGGGCGGCGGCAAGTTCGATTGATGCGAACAGGCGACGATCATCGTCCGGGACCTGGTCGAGAAGCTCGGCTGCATCAGGGCCAAGGCGCTTGCCGGCGCCGAACAGTCCCGGTATCGCGTCTTGAAAGCGACCGCTCATCACGGATTCCGGCGAAGATCAAGCCTGGGTAGAGGTGATCCATTGGTGCGAAGTTGTCTGGCAGGAAGCAGGCGTAATTCTGTCGTAGACAAATCGAACCAAGACGGCTTTCTGTACCCAGGTTTTCGCTTTGATCGTACCCCAATTCATACCCCTTTTTTTTGACTGCTGGAAGTCCATAAGACGAGTTCTGCCACGTGCTAGAGACAGCGCAACCTATTGATAAAACTTGCCTTAGTGAGAAAAAGCTCAGATTTAGAGGGGGAGTTTCGGGGGCAGCTTAGGGTCAGTTCGAATCCCTGATTGGGATTTTATGTTACTGATTCTAAACGGTTTATTTTCATTGGTTGCCCCCCAGGGATTCGAACCCCGATTGATCGGTTCAGAGCCGACTGTCCTACCATTGAACGAGAGGGCAATACTTAGATTGGCCGGGAGAGTCGCGCTTTGCTGCCGCGCCACCACTCACCTAAGTCAGTGTATGACCCTTGCAGGCTTCAGGTCAAATCTCCCTCGTTTTCAGAGGGATAGTTGAGATTCCTGAAGGGCGCCGAAGCACGGCGCCCTTCCTGTTCCCTGCTTATTTCGTTGCAGCCTCAGCCGCAGTGCCAAGCAGTTTGATCGCATGCATCACGTCCTGATGCGGCAACGTACCGGAGGTGAGCTGGACGTTCACGCGGTCCACGCCGCCCAGCGCCTCGTCCACATACTTCAACTTGGCTGCAACCGTATCGGGACTGCCCACGAAGAACGCTCCCATGGGAGAGGCGTTACCGTCAAACTGAGCCCGTGTCGGCGGTGCTCCCCAGCCCCGCTCGGCGCCGATCTTGGCAAACTGGCGCTGCCAGACGGGAAACATGGTATCGCCTGCCTGCCTATCCGTATCCGCAAGGAATCCAAGCACATGCAGCCCAACCTTCATGTCTTGCTCCGGATGTCCCGCCTGAAGATAGATCTTGCGGTAGAGGTCGATCAACGGGCGGAACCGGTGTGGTTCCCCGCCGATGATTGCCACCATCAGCGGAAGTCCAAGAACACCCGCACGTGCGAACGACTGCGGCGTTCCACCAACTCCCAGCCATACCGGAAGCTTCTGCTGCACCGGGCGAGGATAGACACCTTCCCCGTTAAGCGACGAACGAAGCTTCCCTTCCCAGGTGATGTTGGCCTGCTCGCGCAGCTTAAGCAGCAGATCAAGCTTCTCGGAGAAGAGCTCGTCGTAGTGCTTAAGGTCGAAACCGAAGAGCGGGTAAGACTCAGTAAATGAGCCGCGGCCCACAACAATCTCGGCACGTCCGTTCGAGATGAGGTCCACGGTGGCGAACTGCTGAAAGACTCGCACGGGGTCGTCGGAGCTCAGCACGGTGACCGAACTCTGCAGACGGATCTGTTTCGTGATGGCGGCAGCCGCCGCAAGAATGGTCGACGGCGAACTGGCCAGATAGTCGGGCCGGTGATGCTCGCCAATTCCAAACGCGGCGAGACCGACCTTGTCAGCGAGCGCGATCTCTTCCATCAGATCTGCCATACGCTGCTGCGCAGGAACGAGATTGCCGGCGGCATCCGGCGTGCAGTCCACGAAGCTGTCAATTCCTATTTGCATACAGAGGAATAGATGCTTCGATATCGAAATAGTTTCAGGGGCTATTTCTGTAAAATCCCGCCCATCACCTTCTCACCCCAACGAATAAATTCGTCGGGGCCCCGATTTTGCGATGGGTGGGGCACCTGTGATGTTTCAAGAGGTTGTTGTCCATCCGTTTGTATCTGGAGATTCTGTTTGTGACGAGCAAATAGAAGTTTCCGGAGGAACGGATGGACTATCACTATCATGCCCGATTGACGGTGCATGGTCGAAGAG
>NZ_JBFRCY010000309.1:0-5053 GCF_052113305.1 Terriglobus sp. YAF25 | reverse complement strand
ACAAACGGATGGACAACAACCTCTTGAAACATCACAGGTGCCCCACCCTCGGGGTGAACGCTCGCAACGCAAGGGTGGGTGGGGAATACGCACGCGACCAATTACCCGACGAATCGCGTCAGACTTGTCACTCTCAGCCTGGGCAAGCTTTCCATCAAGATCATTCCAAGGATCGCAACGGAAGCAACGAAGGAGACACACAGATGACGACCGCAGTGAAGACACAGACAACCGGCAGCGCAATGAAGGCACCTCCAACCGTTTCGCAGCAGGAGTGGGAGGCTGCCTGGCGGCAGCTCCTGGTGAAGGAAAAGGAATTTACCCGCTCGCGGGATGCACTGGCCGCAGAGCGCCGGCGCATGCCGTGGATGCCTGTCGAGAAGACGTACATGTTTGAGGGCCCGCAGGGCAAGGTGAGTCTGCTCGATCTCTTCGAAGGCCGAAAGCAGTTGATCGTCTATCGCGCCTTCTATGAACCGGGAGTCTTCGGCTGGCCCGAGCATGCCTGCCGCGGCTGCTCGCTTGGCGCCGATCAGGTTGGTCACCTGGCGCATCTCAATGCGCGCGATACGACGCTTGCTTACGCCTCGCGGGCTCCGCAGGCAGATATTGCCCGGTTGAAGAAGCGCATGGAATGGGAGATGCCCTGGTACACCCTTACCGACAGCTTCGATAAGGATTTCGGTGTCGATGAGTGGCATGGCCACAATGTCTTCATCCGTGACGGAGAGAAGATTTTCCGCACGTACTACATCAACAATCGCGGCGATGAGGCCATGGGAACGGTGTGGAGCTATCTCGACATCACACCGCTCGGCCGGCAGGAAGTGTGGGAGGATTCGCCCGAAGGGTACCCGCAGACTCCGACGTATAAGTGGTGGAACTGGCACGATTCGTATGAAGCCGAGGCCGCGCCGAATGAGAAGTGGGTCCAGGTGTCGGATGCGGGTGAGAAGGCTTTCCGCAAGGCAAGCGCGGAGATGAAGCAAGAGCAAGGGGAGTCGATAAATCTGAGATAGCCCATGCACCGGGTGCCCCATGTCCCGTGGTCCCCAACGAACTTGTTCGTTGGGGTGGTGTGCCGGGGGACATGGGCCCGGCCTTCATCGTCGAGGGCATAGATTTCGGGCTCTTGGCGGGATCTCCCAAGCTGGAATGGGACCGGGTGGGAGCCGTGGGCTCCAGCCCACGGTTTACCGGCTCAACAAAGAAGCGGGCTTTATAGCCCTGGGCTTTTTTTCTGATTCGCAGAGAAGGCCCAGGGCTAAAGCCCATTGTTTTGATGGCTTCTAATCAGCGGGCTGAAGCCCGCTGCTCCCACCCTTGCCCACCCTAACTTTGTGAGCGTTTCACCGAGCGATCGAGTTAGTTGGCAGCCCGCTGTTGCCACCTAAGCATGCCAGACAAACGATCACCTCTAGTCGTATCTTTATATCGACCGATAGGGAGCGGCTATCAGATGGAACTGCGGCATCTTCGCTATTTCACGGCGGTGGTCCAGTGGAAGGGATACCGTGAGGCGTCACGACATCTCTACGTGGCACAGCCGTCCATCAGCCAGGCGGTGGCTGATCTTGAGAGCGAGCTGGGCATTAAGCTCTTTTCGCGTGAGGGACGCGTGGCGCGGCTTACGCCGGAGGGACAGGTCTTCTATGAGGAGGCGCTGA
The DNA here is from genome assembly GCF_052113305.1 of Terriglobus sp. YAF25. Lineage (NCBI taxonomy): Bacteria > Pseudomonadati > Acidobacteriota > Terriglobia > Terriglobales > Acidobacteriaceae > Terriglobus > Terriglobus sp. YAF25. The sequence continues at coordinate 3,386 of NZ_JBFRCY010000309.1, read as the reverse complement.
AGACGCTGGCACAGGCCGAGCGGTCAATCGTCACTGCTCAGCGTGCGGCTCGGGGCGAGATCGGCAGGCTGGGCATTGGGTTTATGGGATTTGCCACCTGCCAGTTTCTTCCGGACCTGCTGCGCAAGTACAAAGCGCGTCATCCCGGAGTGGTGTTGCGGCTTGAAGAGAACGTGCCCAGCGGACAGGATCTCGCGTTCGACCGGGGCGAGATCGATATCGGCTTTACCCGTCCTCCTTCGGCAGATCGTAGTGCGTCCTACGAGTCGCGCCTGCTCTTCCGCGAGCCACTGGTGGTGGCGCTCCCCAAAAGCCGTAAGGTCAAGGCAAAGCGTATCCGTATCGCGGATCTCGCAGGCGAGCGCATCGTCACCTTTCAGCGAGCAAGCTCTCCGGAGGTCTTCGATACCATCATTCGCGTCTGCAACGACAATGGCTTCTCGCCGCGGCTGTACAACGAGCTGAACAATATGCACTCGGTGCTGTCGACCGTGGAGGCCGAGGAAGGCGTGGCGATCGTCTCTGCCTCTGCCCATAACTTACGCGCAGATAATGTCTCCTTCTTTAGGTTGCAACCGGATGATGTCCGCGTCGACATTGTCGCAACGTGGCGGAAGCAGGAGCCTTCGGTTGCTCTCAAGCTGTTTCTTGAGCTGCTCGACGAGGAGCTTCCGGCCATCCGCCAGAAGATGCGGTATCTGGAGCGATAGGCATTAACGATCACTTGATCGAAAGATGCGAGGAATCGGAATCACCATCTTCGGAATCTCTTCTGGTGTACGGCAAGAGAAAGGCCGTCAGCCAAGGAGGCTGGAGATGGGCAGCAAACAGAAGACAATCATCGTCACGGGAGCATCACAGGGCATCGGAGCAGGCGCAGTGCAGGCGTTTCTGGATCGCGGCTATAACGTTGTCGCCAACTCGCGCAACATTACGAAGTCGGGCGCCTATACGGAGTCTGCTCAGCTTGCGCTAGTGGATGGCAACATTGGCGATAGCGCTGTCGCGGCTAAGGTGGTAGAGACTGCGATCAAGAAGTTTGGATCGATCGACGCGCTGGTGAACAACGCGGGAATCTTCTTCACCAAGCCATTTACCAATTACACCGCCGAGGACTTCGAAGCGCTTTCGAATACCAACCTTGAGGGCTTCCTCTACGTGACGCAGGGCGTGGTGAAACAGATGCTCGCACAGAAGTCGAGTGGAAGCGTGGTCAACATCACGACCTCGCTGGTGGCGAATCCGATTGCCGGTGTTACGGCTTCAGTGCCCATGATCACCAAGGGTGGTCTGGAGGCAGTGGTTCGCAGCCTGGCAAGTGAGTACGCGAAACAGCACATCCGCTTCAACGCTGTTGCGCCGGGGTCGGTGGATACTCCGTTRCACAAGGACAACCCAAAGGACTTTCTGAAGACGCTCTCACCGATGGGCACCATCTCGGATGTGAGTGACATCGTGGATGCGGTGGTCTATCTGACCGAAGCCCGCAACGTAACCGGGGAGGTGCTGCACGTGGACGGTGGTGCGCACGCAAGCAAATGGTGAGCGCGAAGGGCACGCAGCCAGCGAGCCCGCAGCCGGCGAAGGCGGAACGCCGGCTTGCGGAGCTCGGTATCGAGCTGCCGCCAGCACCCGGGCCGATTGGCGCGTACGTGGAAAGCGTCCTGACCGGCAACCTGCTCTACCTCAGCGGCGTACTTCCGGTGGTTGCCGGCCAACCGCGGTTTGTCGGGCGGCTGGGTAAGGAGCTCGACGTGGAGCAAGGCCGCGAGGCAGCACGCATCGCGGCGGTGAACGTGCTCTCTGCCGCGAGAGATCACCTGGGCTCGCTCGATCAGGTCAACCGGGTAGTAAAGCTGACGGTCTACATGGCCACCGAGGGAGAGTTCACCGCACATGCGAAGGTGGCCGATGCAGCTTCGGAGCTGTTGCGCGATGTCTTCGGAGAAGACAAGCTGCCGGTACGAATGGTGCTCGGTGTGGCCAGTCTTCCGCTCGGTGTCCCGGTGGTGGTGGAAGTTTTGTTTGAGGTGAAGGCATAAAGGAAAGAGGCGGCTTGTCCGCCTCTTTTGTTGTTGCGAGGTGCATTGTGTCCGGACTGTGGAATCAGACCCGTGTCGCCAGCTTGCTGGGAATTGAGTATCCAATCATCCAGGGACCACTCGGCGGATTCTCATCGCAGCGGCTTGCTGCCGGCGTTTCAAACTTCGGCGGGCTTGGTGGATTCGGTGCACATGGCATGGAGCCTGAGGCGATCAAGGACGTGATCGCGGAGATCCGCTCTCTGACCACGAAGCCATTCGCGATGAACCTCTGGGTCTCGATGGAGGACGAAGGTGCACGTACCTCCGGGAATGCCGAGTTTCAGCGGGCATCCTCAGCGATTGCGCCTCATATCGAGCGTCTCGGCGGACCTGCGCCTGTGTTTGCTCCATACAAACCGATACGGTTTGAAGACCAGGCGCGTGTCGTGCTGGATGCGAAGGTGCCGGTCTTCTCCTTTATCTATGGCATACCGCCTATGGAGATTCTCGACGAAGTTCGCCGGCAGAAGATCGTCATCATGGGCACCGCGACCACGGTGGAGGAAGCGATTGCTTTGGAACAGGCAGGCGTGGATGTGGTGATCGCCTCCGGTTTTGAAGCAGGAGGTCATCGCGGCTCATTCCTGCGCTCCTCTGAGGATTCGTTGACCGGCACCGTCTCGCTGGTGCCGCAGACGGTCGATGCCGTGAGTGTCCCGGTCGTCGCGGCCGGAGGCATCGCCGATGCACGCGGCATTGCTGCCGCCTTCGCACTCGGTGCGGAGGGCGTGCAGATGGGGACGGTGTTTCTGGCATGCGAGGAGTCCGGCGCGCATCCGGTGCATCGCGAAGCGATCCGCAGTGGAAGAGCCGCGCGTACGGGATTGACCCGAGGTTTCACTGGAAGGCTCGCTCGCGGTATTAAGAACGAGTTGATGGATCAGATGAATGGTCCCGGGACGGAGATTCTGCCGTATCCACGGCAGCGAAGCCTGATGCGCAATCTCGCGATCCCTGCGCAGAAGGCCGGCAATGCGGAGCTGCTGGCTCTATGGGCAGGTCAGAGCGCGAACCTCGCGCGGTGTGCTGACGTGCATGAACTGTTGCAGGCGCTGGTGGATGGAGCTGCGGCGAAGCTGAATCGATAGAGGCAGAGGTGTCATCTTTGTTAGGGATTTCAGGGTATTCCGAACCCACCCTAACTCCGTGAGGGTGGGGCACCTGTAGGAGGTCAAGAGGTTGTTGACATCTGGAGCCTGCTGATGGGCGGGCGTAGGTTGAGGCTAGCATGAGGTCTTTGTTGGTTGTAGAAGTCTGTCCAAGGGGCGAGTTGGGTGTCTCTTTGTTCTGAGTTTTCCCAGT
>NZ_JBFRCY010000308.1:0-6261 GCF_052113305.1 Terriglobus sp. YAF25 | reverse complement strand
CTTTAAAGACTGCGGACACGATTGCCGCGATGTCGATGCCCGCAACCATGATGATGAAGGAAGCGGTCAACCGATCGTTCGAGGTCTGTCTTGCTGAAGGGATACGTTTTGAGCGCCGCGCATTTCATTCCACCTTTGCCACTCAGGACAAGGTCGAAGGCATGAGTGCCTTCGTCGAAAAACGAACGCCCAACTTCTCAAATAGTTAGGATGCGCCAGATGTTGAAGAAAATCCATTGACGCTCCACGGCGATCAACTTAGCGTTTAGACGGAGAGAAGTGAGGCGAATCGGACGATGGAATCACCGGGGCTGAAGTTTAGGACTGCCGTAAGAGAAGAGAAACCTCTGCAGATCGCTGGCGCGATTACAGCCTATGCTGCACGCCTGGCGGAATCTGCCGGCTTCCGTGCCTTGTATCTCTCGGGTGGAGGAGTCGCGGCGAACTCGCTCGGTCTTCCAGATCTAGGGATCAGCACGATGGAAGATGTTCTGATTGATGCTCGCCGTATTACGGACGCTTCTACACTTCCACTGCTGGTTGACATCGATACCGGCTGGGGTGGCGCCTTCAATATCGCGCGTACCATCCGCTCGATGATTAAGGCGGGAGTCGCTGCGGTTCACATGGAAGACCAGGTAGGCGCGAAGCGATGCGGACACCGGCCGGGCAAAGAGCTGGTCAGCCAGGAAGAGATGGTCGATCGCATCAAAGCGGCGTGCGATGCTCGCACCGACGAGAATTTCGTATTGATGGCGAGAACCGATGCGCTGGCGAGCGAGGGGCTCACCGCAGCCCTTGACCGCTGTGCAGCCTATATCGCGGCTGGCGCGGACATGATCTTTGCCGAGGCCGTGACCGATTTAGAGACGTATCCAAAGTTTGCTGAGCTTGGCGTTCCAATTCTGGCGAACATCACCGAGTTCGGGCAGACTCCGCTCTTCACGCTGGAAGAACTTGGTAACGCGAAAGTCGACATGGTTCTCTATTGTTGCGCTGCCTACCGTGCCATGAACGCCGCGGCATTGAAGGTGTACCAGACCATCCGGCAGGAAGGCACGCAACAGAGTGTGGTTCCGCTGATGCAGAGCCGCGCTGACCTTTATCAATATCTCGGTTATCACGCCTACGAAGACAAGTTGGATGAGCTGTTTTCCAAATCGAAGACAGATCCGGCTCCCAAACGGTAGCCGCATTTCAAATGCATGGAGCAACGTATGTCCGAAGCAACGGTACCTGGCTCAAATCCGGCCTTCAAGCCCAAGAAATCGGTTGCGCTCTCCGGCACTCCTGCCGGAAATACTGAACTATGCACCGTCGGCCGCTCCGGCAACGACCTGCACTACCGCGGTTACGACATCCTCGAATTTGCAGATACAGCTGAATTCGAAGAGATCGCTTATCTCCTGGTGCATGGAACTCTTCCAAACGCTGCTGAACTGAGCGCCTACAAACGAAAGCTTCAGGCACTGCGCGGGTTGCCTTCAGAGGTCAAGGCAGCGCTGGAGTTATTGCCGGCGGCAGCACACCCGATGGATGTCCTCCGGAGTGGCGTATCAGCCCTGGGATGCGCGTTGCCGGAAAAGGACGATCATAACCTCGCCGGAGCGCGAGACATCGCCGACCGTTTGATGGCATCGCTCGGATCGATGCTCCTCTATTGGTATCACTTTCGAATCCACGGCAGAAGGATCGAAGTCGAGACGGACGACGAGTCGATCGCGGCCCATTTTCTTCATCTGATGAACGGGAAGACGGCGTCTCCAGAGTGGATTCGCGCAATGGATACCAGCCTGATTCTTTACGCCGAGCATGAGTTCAATGCATCCACGTTTACAGCGCGTGTGATCGCAGGAACTGGTTCCGATCTCTTTTCGTGCATTACTGGCGCGATCGGTGCTCTCCGGGGCCCGAAACACGGGGGGGCGAACGAGGTCGCATTGGATATCCAGAAGCAATACTCCTCCGCGGATCATGCTGAAGAAGACATCCGGCGGCGACTTGAGGCCAAAGAGGTCATCATCGGATTTGGACATCCCGTTTACACCGTGTCCGACCCGCGCAACAAGGTGATTAAAGAGGTTGCGCGACGACTCTCTGAGGATGCCAAGGATATGAGGATCTTTGAGATCGCGGAGCGTCTGGAGAGCGTGATGTGGGAGACCAAGAAGATGTTCCCGAATCTGGATTGGTTCAGCGCGGTAAGTTACCACATGATGCAGATCCCGACTTCTTTGTTTACACCTCTGTTTGTGATTGCCCGCACCTCGGGCTGGAGCGCACATGTGATCGAGCAACGCATAGACGGAAAGATTATCCGGCCCTCTGCCAATTACACCGGTCCTGAACCGCGCCCATTTATTCCTCTCGCGGATCGAAAATAGAGACAACGCAACCTAGTTGGAGATTGAGAGAGACATGTCCGCCGGATTCTTAAGCACACAACAGGAGTATGACCAGGTAATCGTGGATATCGTCGATTACGTGTACAACTACGTGATCGAGAGTGATCTCGCATACGCGACCGCCCGGTGGTGTCTTATGGATACGCTTGGTTGTGGCCTCGAAGCGCTCGAATATCCCGCCTGCACTAAGCTTCTRGGGCCGATTATTCCAGGGACGATTGTTCCGCACGGCGCAAAGGTTCCAGGAACACAGTTTCAATTAGACCCCATACAGGCCGCCTTCAACATCGGAGCGATGATTCGATGGTTGGACTTCAATGACACGTGGCTGGCTGCTGAATGGGGACATCCATCGGACAACCTCGGCGCCATCCTGGCAGTCGCGGATTGGATCTCCCGTACGGCAGTCGCTCAAGGTAAGCCTGCTCTCTCGATGAGAGATGTCCTGACGGCGATGATCAAGGCACATGAGATTCAGGGGTGTCTTGCCCTCGAGAATTCCTTCAATCGAGTTGGGCTCGATCACGTGATTCTGGTGAAGGTCGCCTCAACCGCCGTGGTGAGTTACATGTTGGGGCTGTCACGGGGAGAGGCTCTTGCCGCCGTTTCGCTCGCCTGGGTCGATGGGCAAAGTCTTCGCACATACAGGCACTTCCCCAATACAGGCTCGCGTAAGAGCTGGGCAGCGGGAGATGCAACCAGCCGGGCTGTACGTTTGGCCTTGATGGCATCTACCGGCGAGATGGGATATCCAAGCGCACTTACGGCGAAGACCTGGGGTTTCTACGATGTCTCGTTCAAAGGGCAACCATTCCGTTTCCAGCGTCCGTATGGCTCGTATGTAATGGAGAACGTCCTTTTCAAGATCAGCTTCCCGGCTGAGTTCCATTCACAGACCGCCGTAGAAGCAGCGATGACGCTGCATAGAAAGCTGAGCGAGATCGGCAAAGACGCCTCAGCGATTCGAAGGATTACCATCCGCACCCACGAAGCCTGCCTTCGCATCATCGATAAGAAGGGGCCGTTGAAGAATCCGGCGGATCGCGATCACTGTATTCAATATATGGTGGCGGTTCCACTTCTCTTTGGACGGCTTCTTGCTTCGGACTACGAAGACGAGGTAGCCAACGATCCGCGCATCGATGTCTTGCGAGAGAAGATCGAGATGGTGGAAGAGCCGCGGTTTACCGCGGACTACCATGCCCCCGACAAGCGCTCCATCGCGAATGCCTTAACGCTCGAGCTAACGGATGGAACCATTCTCCAGGAGACGGTAGAGTTCCCAATTGGACATCGTCTTCGCCGCGAAGAAGGAGTTCCGCTGCTCGAAGCAAAGTTTCGTACGAACCTTGCACGCCGTTTCCCGCCAAAGCAGCAAGACAGAATCCTGGCGGCGTCGATGGACCAGTCGCTCCTGGAAGCCATGCCTGTCCATGCCTACGTCGATATGTATGTGATCTAGCTTGCGCTGGCAGCGAAGATCAACGGACAGGTAGCGAAAGCGACATCGTCGCCCCGGCGTTTCCCCTGTGCTATTCGGAATCAGGGAAGGGAGATGCTGCGATCACGTCGCAAGCATTAGGAGCTTTATAACCAGGTAAGAGTCGCTCACAGATGCTGGCATTTACAGTGCCATAAGTCGTGCCGGGTTTGTGTTCAAAGCCGGCGAAGTATTCCTGGATGAAGCGCTCCTTGAAGTGTCGGCGGGGGTATCTGGCCACGATCTTCTCGCGCAACTCTGACGGAAACTGATCGAAGCCCTTCCCAAGCACATCGAGGCCGACTCCCGAATAGAGTAGAGCTACTTCAGGACGCATGTACTGGGTGATGCCCGGCGTGGTGTGCAGAGCAATGGCTTCCCAGGCAAGTTGTACCTGTTCTTCAGGGACACTATGTGCAGTGAGGAATTGTCGGGCCGCGTTTGCGCCATCCACTTCGAAGCGTTCGTCTGGGCTTGAGAACCTCTTGATGAGACCAAAATCGTGAAATGCGGCCGCGATGTAGAGGAGTTCAGAATCAAAGTGAAGCTTTCGTTGACGGCCTTGCTCAGCCGCGAACAAGTAAACACGAATGGAATGATTGAACAGCAGATCGGTGGAATGCTCGCGTAGCAGATCAGTGGCCTCTTTCGCCAACGAGGAATCAGGAATCACGAGGGCGGAGGATAGATTGGACATCGGTGTATCCCTTCCAGATTGAGTCTAGGAGCCTTGCTGGAGCGTTGCCATGACAAAACTGCAGCAATTTCTGACATTCCTGGCACTTTAGGCTGCCTTGAAGCGGCACCCTGAACCGCACATTGAGGAAGTGATATCCTCCACGTCGCTAAGAAATATCGCAGATGGGATGTGTCGGAGGGGTCGCTGAGTCATGAAGTCCACAATCGTGTTTGTACTGTCCCTGGTTATGTCGTCCTGTTTTGTCCACGGCCAAGGTCTCGAGGGATTTCCCGACCCCACGGTGCAGCAGACCTACACTATGCATCGCTCCTCGAGCCGTGAGGCTACCGGAGCGAATGCGTCTTGCGCATGTACTGGGACGGAGAGACCACACCGAGTGTAGAGACGCCAATTGGAGACTTTTTCGGTTTGGGTAATGGGCAATACTACTTCTGGTCGTCGCCGGTTTTGTCTGTCGGAACGGATCGCTCTCTCAATAGCTACTTTCCAATGCCGTATGCCAAACATGCTCGCGTCACCGTAACCAATGAAGGCAAGCAGTCGGTCAGCAATCTGTATTGGAATATTGACTATCGGCAGGAGCTAAAACCCCTACCTGCCGGTACATTGTATTTTCATGCGCAGTACCGGCAAGCACAGCCGAATCATGGCTGGGTCTCCGACTGGTACGACAACGGTGATCCACGCGTGAACTACCGTCGCAACCTCGAGGGCAAAGATAACTACGTATGGTTCGAAGCCAAGGGGCATGGGCAGTTCATCGGCGTAACGATGTCTGTGCTGCAAAATCAGGATGGCTGGTGGGGGGAAGGGAACGACCGGTTTGAAGTCGACGATGGCCCTACGATTGTCGGAACGGGATCAGAAGACTACTTCCTGGGAGCGTGGGATTTTGGTTCTCCTCAGAGCTTCCTGCTGCACGGCTCACCGGTCGTGGGTCCAGAGCTCGCCGGATCACGGTCTAGCGTCTATCGTTTCCATCTTGATTCGCCAATCCCTTTTGCCAAGTCGATGAAGGCGAGCATTGAACACGGCCACGCCAATGCTCGTTCCGACAACTTCTATTCCGTTGCGTATTGGTATCAAGCTGAGCCTCACGCGCCTTTTCCTACGCTGCCTGAGATGAGTGAACGAATCCCCGCATTACAGGCCGTGGGCGGCCCCGGCAATGCCAAGCAGCCCCGTCAGGAAGGTGACCCGCAGCCGAGGTGACTGTTATCTGATCTGTGACCGCGCCGTGTCTTAGCCGTTGGCTAAAGAGGCGGCTGGCTGCCATGACGTCGATAAATCGGGAAGTGATGATGGGCACGTACGACATAGTGGCCGATCATCCATCCGGCTATTGAGCCAAGGAGTACATCCGTGGGGAAGTGTTTTTCGGCAAGTACACGTGTGAGAGAGGTGGCCGTTGCTCCGGAATAGATCGCGACTTGCTTCCACGGTGACGGATATTCAGCGGCGATCACCGCGGCGGCGGACCATGCCGTAATGGAGTGGCCAGAGATGAAAGAGGAGTTCGTCCCCGAGGAGAGTTGGTAGAAGTTGCCGGCATAGTTATCAACATTATTAGGACGTTCGCGAAAAGACGCCAGTTTGACGATCTGCTGAAAAATCTGAGCATCCGCTTCCGCCTCGCCGGAGAGCAGGCCTGTTTCTCGAAGGTGGTCGTTATGAGT
>NZ_JBFRCY010000307.1:0-6925 GCF_052113305.1 Terriglobus sp. YAF25 | reverse complement strand
TGGGTATTCCGGAAGGGGCGTGCAGCGGCGTTTTCATTGCGGAAAACGCCCATAGATGCGGAAGCCCTACTCTACTCCTACAGGGAAAATGCTCTATGAGGGACGGGGTAGCCAACAATCCATCTCCTCCTCTTTGAAAAACTTTTCCGAAACGCTGAACAAAAGGACTTCGTCCGGAATATCTCTGCAGAAGCATAAATCCAGAGTTTCGGCCGGGCCTACTTGCCCGGACAAAGGTGTCATGCGTCGTCTGTCCGGTCTTGTTTGCGGTCTGTTGCTTTTTCTTCTCCATCTCTCAGCGCCTGCACAGTCTCGTGACTCCGGGCGACTTCACCTGGTGGTGAAAGATACTTCAGGCTCAGGTCTGGCGGTGACCGGCACCTTGAATGGTCCAGGGTCGGTGCGGCAGTTCCAGACCTCTGCGAATGGCGAGCACATGTTCACGGGACTTGCCCTCGGCAGCTACAAGCTTCAGCTCTACCGCAATGGGTTCGCGACGCAGACCATCGTGATCGACGTGCGCTCTTCGGAGGTTGTAGAACGTGTTGTCACCCTGACACTCTCGTCTCTCTCCACCTCGGTTACCGTCTTCTCTGAGACGCCGATCGGCCAGGCCGATACAGATACCTCGACCGTTCCCGTGCCGGTGCAGAACCTCTCAGCGCAGCAGCTTGCCGATATTAACTCACTCAATATCGGCGACGGCTTGAATAAGCGAGTGAACGGCATTTACATCAGCGAGAACCAGGGCAACCCGTACCAGATGGATGTGAACTACCGCGGTTACACTGCTTCCCCGCTTCTGGGCACACCTCAGGGGCTTTCAATCTATCTGGACGGAGTGCGGCAGAACCAGCCCTTCGGCGATGTCGTCTCCTGGGATCTGATTCCTCAGGTTGCAGTACAGGACATCGAGCTGATCCCGGGGGCGAATCCCCTGTATGGACTCAACTCTCTGGGCGGAGCTCTTGCCATGCGCACCAAGGACGGCATCTCCAACGCCGGGCTCACGGTAAAGTCCACGGGCGGCAGCTTCGGACGTCGTGCTGTCGAAGGCGAATGGGGTGGTTTTACCTCACGCGGCTTTAACTGGTACGTCGCCGGCAATCTCTATCACGAAGACGGATGGCGCAAGTATTCTCCTTCTGATGTGAAGCAATCGTTCGCCAAGCTTGGATGGATGTTCGGCCGAACGACGCTGTCGCTTTCCGGTGTCTATGCCATCAACAACCTTAGCGGAAACGGCACACAGGACTTCCGCAATCTGAGCAAGGACTACAGCAGCGTCTACACCATTCCTGACCAGACCAGAAATCACGCGCCGTCACTCACCTTTAACGTGACGCACGAGCTAGATCACAAGCTGACGCTCTCGACCAATGCCTACTACCGCTATATCCGCGCCAATACCTTCAATGGCGATCTTAACGACGACTCCTTCGATCAGTCGCTCTATACGCTAAGCACCGCCGAGAAGAATATCCTCACTGCCAACGGTTATACCGGCTTCCCCACGGGAACCAGCAACGCCACGCAGCAGCCCTTCCCTTACTGGCGCTGCATCGCGCAAGGCCTGTTGAAAGACGAGCCCTCGGAGAAGTGCACGGGCACCGACACCTATACGCAGAACAAGCAGAACGCCTACGGACTCTCCGGCCTGCTGTCGTACCGCACGGCACGCAACCGCCTTGCAGCCGGTGTCTCCTGGGATCGCAGCAACATCAGCTACACACAGATCTCCCAGTTCGCCTATTTAAATCCGGACGGACTAAGCTTCACCACCATTCCGACCTATACCGATGGATCAACCGACGCAGACGGCCTGCCGGTGGATACCCGTGCCAACCTGCACGGGACGGCAGTGATCCGCCGTTGAAGCAGGTTGTCAGCCGAACCATCGAAGTGGGCATCCGCGGTAAAAATGAGAATCGTCTCCAGTGGAATGCCGGCTTCTTCCGCGGCACGAACTATGACGATCTGCTCTTCGCGTCCTCCACCGCCACTGGGTTCGGCTACTTCACCAACTTCGGACGCACCATCCGGCAGGGAGTGGAGGCCGGGATCACCTATCAGCTCCATCCCTTCACCTTCTCGAGCAACTACACCTTCCTGCAGGCGACCTACGGAACGGCACAGCTAATCAATGGAGCCGGGAACAGCTCCAATGAGTCCGCTCTGAATGGAGCCAAAGGTATCGATGGCGACCAAGACATCAGCGTCGGCAACACATTACCGCAGACTCCATCTCACATCCTGAAGTTCAACGTCGACTACCAGCCCACCCGTAAGCTGACGGTCAACTTCAACGTCGTCTCTACTTCTGGCTCATACGCCCGCGGGAATGAAAATAACCTTCACCAGCCTGACGGAACATACTATCTCGGCGTCGGCCGCACGGATGCATACGGCATTGCCAACGTCGGGGCACGGTATGCCTTCTCGCCGAAGTTTGAGCTGTTCGCCGAGATCAACAATCTCTTCGATACACATTACGCCACGGCGGCACAGCTCGGCGGGACGCCATTTGACAGCAATGGAGCCTTCATTGCCCGCCCCTTTGCCTCCATCAACTACGAAGGCCAGACGCAATACCCGGTGCGCCATTYGACCTTCCTGGCTCCCGGCGCTCCCATCAACATTTTTGGCGGTCTTCGCRTCACCTTCCAGAAGAAAGCGCCGAAGCCATAACCGCACTGGTGCTTGAGATACCTACTGCATCTCAAGCACCAGCAGGTTCCAATCCATAAAGCCTCTGTGGCTCAGTGCCTTGCCTGTATCTGGATCGTAGTATTCATTCAGCGATCCGTTCACGCGGAGATCCTGCGCCAGCAACTGCGTCGTCGCTGCCGCCAGCGCCTCAGCCTCTCGCGTGAATCCATACTGCCGCAGGCCATTCCAGACGAAGTAGTTCGCGATGATCCAGACCGGGCCGAGCCAGTTGCTCGGATTGCTGCTGGCTGCCAGAGAATACATATTCTCCGCGCGCGATAAGGTACGTACGCCGTACTTACCGCCGAAGGTTGCCGGGTTCAAGAAGTGCTGCCGTAGATCTTCGGYCTGCTCTTTGGTTGCGAGGTCACACCACAGCGGCAGGAAACCGGTGAAGGTCTGGATACGAATCGGAATGGCGCTCCAGGACATATCCATACCACGCTTGATATTCGGAATCAGCTCGGCGCGGCGGTCCTGGCACTGGACATCGACTGTATAGAAAAATTTGTCTCGCGGATCCCAGCATTGCCGTTGCACAGCCTCACCAAGCTGCTTCGCGCTCGACGCAAAACGCGATGCGGCATCTTTTTTCCCAAGCTTGCGCGCCATCTCCGCCGCAGCTTTGAGGTCTTCGTAATACAGGCAGTTCAGCAAGAGGTTCGCGGAGGAGAAGAATGGCCGGCCGAAGGTCGTGGGATCGTTGTCATTGCCGATGGCGACATCGTCGCCCCAGACCAGAAGTCCCACCTTGGTGGTGTTATCCGCCGTCCAGGAATCATAGAAGCGTTGTAGCTTTTCCATATACGGAGCGAACCAAGCGGCATCACCGCTTTCCTCCGTAGCCAACAACGCAAGTTGTGCAAGCACCGGCTTGGCTTGGTTCTCTTTGTGAGGTCGGCTTCCGCTCAGGCAGTGCAGCGGATCAGGATCGTTCAGCTTGATCAGCATAGGAATACGGCCCTCGCTCGATTGATGGTCGAAGAAGTTCCCGATGCTTCCCTGGGCATGGGCGACGATCGCCTGCCGCAATGAGGTATCCGAGGTTTGCTTCGCGATCGCGAACAGGCCGCGCGCCGTCCAAAGTGTGTCCCAGTCCCACAGCTCCGAGGAATACGCTGCCTTGGGAAGACTGGGAGAGATGCTCGGATACTTCAACAATCCGGCAGGCTCACGCAGCAGGGCACGTGCATTCTTCGCGAAGTAGCCAAGCAAAACTTCCCTGTCGGTGGCAATGCTGGACGTCGGTTGCGCACTGGCTGTGGCAACTTTAGAGAACAAAAGACTGTGAGCGGCAAGGCCCGCGAGGAAGCCGCGGCGATCAGGGCGAAGGTTCATGTCATCTCCGGATGACCGAATTCTACCTTCTGAGTTTCAGGAGCGGGCAGCGATACGGGAGCGAACAAAATAAACCAGTAGTCCGCTGACAGCGACCATACCGGCAAGTTTGAGCTCTGCCGCGAAGTTCTGCCGCGAGAAAAGAATAAAAATGAATCCGCCCAGGGCAACCAGCGCGGGCAAGGGATACAGCGGCATCCGGAAGCGTCCCTGCTTTCGCCGTTCCGCCCGATGCCTCGGCGCCATGACCGCAATTCCCTGCATCAAGAACTGGAAGACGATACGGATGATGACCAGCGATGCAATCACTTCCTGTAAACGCAGCAGGCATAAAAGCATCGCGATGCCGCCCAGCGTAAACAGAGAGATAGCCGGAATGTGGAAACGGGGATGCACCTTTCCGAAGATCGCGGGAAAGTTACCGTCCTGCGCTGCGGCAAAAGGGATACGTGAATATCCCAGGAGAAGTCCGAAGACCGAGGCCAGCGAAGCCGTCGCAATTAACACCACTACGATCGATGCGGCGGTGTGCGCCCAGGGATGAGAGGCAAATGCCATCTGCACAAAAGCAGCCATCGTGTACTGCCGGGCTGCGGCGTCATGCGTCAGCGCCAGCATCGACTGCCATGGCAGCACTCCAAGCACCGAGATATTCATCAGCACGTACAACGTGCCGACGATGATGATAGAGCCCAACACCGCCCTGGGGATCGTCTTCTCAGGCTTCTCAACCTCTGCGCCCAGGAAGCACGCGTTGTAGTAGCCCCAGTAGTCATAGGCTGAGACCAGCAGACCTGCGCCGAGTCCGTAGAAGAAGGCTGCATCCAGATGGAAAGCTCCGGCAGGAAACGAGAAGGCCTGGCTCGGGGAAAAATGCGTAAAACCAACCAGGATGACAGCAACCAAGGTCGCGACAACAACGACCCCTGTCACACGGGCGATGCGTCCTACATGCGCGACCGGCCGGTACAACGCTGCTAAAGCAATGGCGCAGGCGCTCATCGCAATCAGAGTCTGGCCGCTGAAGATGATCGGCGCATGGAAGAGATGGCCGCTGGCAATGGGCCGTGAGGCAGATGGCGCAAACCATGAGACATACTGCGCAAAACCGATGCAGCCGGAGGCGATCGAAAGCGGCGCGGAGAGAAGAAGCTGCCACGCATAGAGAAAAGCAAAGACTTTGCCCGCGCCATTCTTTCCATAGATATGTTTCAGATAGGCATAGGAGCCGCCGGCCTCTGGGTAGGCGGTGCCAAGCTCGCTCCACACACAACCATCGCAAAGGGAGAGTACCGCTCCCAGTACCCATCCGAGCATGGCCTGCGGGCCGCCCATGGCAGTGACGATGAGTGGGAGCGTGATGAACGGGCCCACACCCACCATATCAATGATGTTGGCGCTGGTAGCCGCTGCGGTAGAAAGACCGCGTACAAGCTGCGGGTTCTTCTCAGCCACGGCCAAAGGTATCCACCGCCCCGTGCAGCCGTTGCGACGAAGCCGATAGGTGATCCACCTCGCTGCGGTGCCATGCTGAGTCTTCGTGGAACTGTGAAGTTGCACGGTCGATCTGTGGATTCAGTGCTGACGGAGCAGGGCCGCCTGTTGTGTTCCGTACCGCAACAAAATTATCCGGATCGAGCGCACGCAACAGCGTCGCACGCTCCATCGGCTTTGCCTGTTTTCCCCGGAGGGCGACCTCCACAAAGTCCACCATCGCTTCCGGCTGATACCTTCCCGTAGATGCTTTGACCGCTGCCGAAACGATAGCATGCGCATCGTGGAAGGAGAGATCAGCCTCGCGCGCCAGCGTATCGGCCAGTTCGGTCACCGAGAGAAAGTCGCCATGAGCGCGCGCCGCGAGCCGCTCGATATCGAACGAGGTCTCCTCTAAAACACCCGCCATCAGCCGTAAGGCGCGCAGGCCGTCTGCGAAGGCAAGATCAACCAGCGGTTGTAGCGAATCCTCACTGTCGTTCATGTCAGCGAACGGCGTGTTGTGCAGCGAGTTCAACACCGCCTGTGACTCGCTCATAGCCCGCGAAGCCAGGATACGGGTGTGCTCCAAAGGCACCGGATTGCGCTTCTGCGGCATGATGCTTGAGACCTGCACATACCCCTCTGACAACCGCAGGAAGCCGAACTCGGCGGTCGACCAGAGCAGCATTTCCTGGGTGAACCGGCCAAGGCTGACCATCAGCGTGGCAAGCACCGAACATGGCTCGGTAATGTAGTCCACCGCCGCAATCGCGCCATAGGTATTGATCTGCAGACCTTTGAAGCCGAGCAGTTCCGCGGTACGTTCGCGGTTGATCGGAAACCCTGTACCCGTAATCGCGCATGCGCCCAGCGGTGAACGGTTAACGTGGGCATAGGCGGCACGGAGACGTTCCGTGTCCCGCTCCAGCACCTCAATGATCGCCATCAGGTAGTGGCCCATCGTCGTGGGCTGCGCCGGCTGATTATGTGTATAGGCCGGGATGAGGGCGGAACGATACTCCCCTGCAAGACGCAGCAGGACCGAGCGTAGGGCGAGGCAGGCTTCGGCTACCTCCAGCAGACGTCCACGCAAGACCATGCGGTACATCGTCATATCGAGGTCGTTACGGGAACGGGCGGTGTGAATACGCCCGGCATCCTCTTCCCCGCAAAACTCGGCAAGCTTCCGTTCGACCAGAAAGAACAGGTCCTCCACGGACCCGTCATACTTCGCCGCCGCAATCTCCTGCAACGGGAGCGCCTTCAATCCCTGAAAACAATGTGCTGCCGTCTCTTTGGAGATGATCTGTTGCTCGGCGAGCATCAGCACGTGCGCGTAGTCGATCTCCAGCATGGCCGGCAGAAACAGGCGCTTGGCGTCCTGAAAGACATGGGAGAGCAC
>NZ_JBFRCY010000306.1:0-7454 GCF_052113305.1 Terriglobus sp. YAF25 | reverse complement strand
GGGAGCATACCGCATGAGCGGCAGGCAGCCGATCGTCTACGTTGTCGATGACGACTACAGAGTGCGGGAGGCACTGCAGGCTCTGCTCGCATCGGCGGGGTACGAGGTCGTCGTCTTTGACTCAGCCGCGTCCTACCTGAACTTCAATCGGCCGGACAGAGCCGCATGTCTCATCCTCGATCTGGATCTTCCCGGTATGAATGGTCTGGAACTGCAACGAAAGATCACCGGAGAAGATACGCCTCCCATTGTTTTTCTTACAGCGCACGGAGATATTCCCTCTACCGTCAAGGCGATGAAGGCAGGCGCGACCGAGTTTCTTTCAAAGCCCTTTGACGACGAGGAATTGCTCCGGGCCATCGAGGCCGGTATTCAACTCGATACATCGACCCGAGCCAGGCTCGCTGAGCTTGATGTCATCCGGAAGCGGTACGCCCTGCTGACTCCGCGGGAGCGGGAGGTACTTCCCTTCGTGATCGCAGGGCTTTTGAACAAGCAGACCGCATGGGAACTGGGTACCAGCGAGATCACCATTCGCATCCATAGGGGCCAGATTATGAAGAAGATGGAAGCAGAGTCCCTTGCAGATCTCGTTCGGCTCGCCGCGAGGCTGGGAATCGAGCCTCTGTCGTCTAATACAAAACGATAATTGTTGGCCCCCTGCCGAATTTCCTACGATGAARCTCGATCGTAGGAGACCGCATGGCCGCTGGAAAAACATCCCGTATCGTCGCAGTCGTCGATGACGACCACCGCGTGCGTGAATCGCTGAAGCAACTCTTCCGGTCCTCAGGCATAGAACATCTACTCTTCTCCTCGGGGGAGGAAGCTCTTGCCCATGAAGGAACGCAGCAGATCGGTTGCCTGGTCACGGATGTTCGCATGCCGGGCATGGACGGCTGTGAGCTGCAGCGGCGGATAGGAAGCAAGCTGCCTAATCTAGCCGTGATCTTCCTCACAGCGCATCAGGACGATGCCGTGTGGCGTCAAGCCCGGCAACATGGGGCCTTCGCCCTTCTCTACAAACCATTTGACGGTGAAGAACTTGTCCGCCTTGTAATGCTGGCCCTAAGGTGGAGCCGCACACGGGAGGCTTTCGATGTGGATTGTTAGGCTGGCGCTTTCGCGTCCGTACACCTTTGTCGTTCTCGCGCTTCTGCTCTTTCTCATTAGTCCGGTCATGCTGATGCGGACACCGGTCGATATCTTCCCTTCGATCAATATTCCGGTTGTAAGCATTATCTGGACCTATAACGGTCTGGTACCAGCGGAGATGGAGTCACGCGTCACGTCCATTTACGAGCGCGCGCTGACCACGACGGTGGGCAATATCGATCACATCGAATCGCAGTCGCTCAACGGGGTTTCTGTCATCAAAGTCTTCCTGCAGCCGCAGGCGAATGTGGATGGCGCTATTGCGCAGGTTACGGCTGAGGCACAGGCAACGCTGAAGCAGCTCCCCTCCGGCATCACGCCCCCACTCGTGATTCAGTACAGCGCCTCCACGGTGCCCATTCTGCAACTCGGCCTGAGCGGGAAAGGGCTTTCTGAACAACAACTGAATGACTTCGGATCAAACTTCATCCGCCCACAGCTTGCCACCGTTCCCGGCGCCGCTGTTCCCCTGCCGTATGGCGGTAAGGTTCGCCAGATCATGGTGGACATCGATTCGGCACAGCTCACCTCGAAGGGCCTCTCTCCGGTCGACGTGGTCAACGCTATCAATGCGCAGAATGTGATTCTGCCCTCGGGCACGGCAAAGATCGGTAAAACCGAATACACGGTGGGCCTGAACGGCACTCCGATCACGGTCGACCAGCTCAATGCGCTTCCGGTAAAGACCATCAATGGCGGATCGATCTTCATGCGCGATGTCGCCAACGTCCGCGACGGATTTGCCGTGCAACAGAACATTGTTCGTCAGGATGGCCAGCGCGGCGCCCTGCTCACGATTGAAAAGGCGGGCAGCACCTCAACCCTTGCTATCGTCTCCGGCATCCGGTCGATCTTGCCGCGCATCGCATCAACACTTCCGCCCGAGTTGGTGATGCGGCCCATCGCCGATCAGTCCGTCTTCGTCAGGGCGTCGCTCAACGGAGTTCTACGCGAAGGGATGATCGCGGCCTGTCTCACCTCGATCATGATCCTGGTCTTTCTTGGGAGCTGGCGTAGCACGCTGATTATCTGCATCTCGATTCCACTCTCGATCCTTACCTCGCTCCTCATCCTCAGTGCGCTTGGCGAAAGCATTAACATCATGACGCTCGGCGGCCTAGCGCTTGCGGTTGGCGTGCTGGTCGACGACGCGACCGTAGAGATCGAGAACATGCAGCGCAATGTGGCCATGGGGAAAGATCTCCGCCAGGCCATTCTCGATGCCGCCCAGGAGATTGCCGTACCCGCCTTTGTCTCAACGATCTGCATCTGCATCGTCTTCGTGCCRATGTTCTTTCTCACCGGCGTCGCGCGCTATCTCTTCGTTCCTCTCGCCGAAGCCGTTGTCTTCGCGCTACTGGCCTCTTACTTCTTCTCGCGCACCATCATCCCCACACTGGTGATGTTCCTGCTTCCCAAAGAGGTGGAGGAACACCGGCATCCTGCATCAGACGCCAGGCCTGGCCGCTTCGCACGGCTCCATCAGCGGTTTGAGGCTGCCTTCGACCGGTTGCGCGATCGTTATACTCACCTTCTCTCGCAGTGCCTGGAACACCGCACAATCTTTGCAGCGTGCTTCATTACCTTCTGCCTGGGAAGCGTGTTGCTCATTCCATTGCTGGGGCGCGACTTCTTCCCCTATGTCGATGCCGGACAGATTCGCCTGCATGTACGGGCAAAAACGGGTACTCGTATCGAAGAGACTGCGCGTCTGGTGGACGAGGTTGACCGGTATGTCAGAACCCAGATCCCCGCAGAGGAGATGGGCGGAATTCTGGACAACGTCGGTCTGCCGACCAGCGGCATCAACCTTTCGTACAGCAACGGCGGCACCATTGGAAACGCAGATGCCGAGGTGCTGATCTCACTCAACCAGAAACACCACCCAACGGCAGAGTATGTGGCACAGCTGCGCGAAGAGCTGCCAAAGCAATTTCCTGGGACAACGTTCTTCTTCGAGCCCGCCGACATCGTCAGCCAGACGCTGAACTTCGGCGTCCCGGCTCCGATCGATATCCAGATCGCCGGCAAGGACTTCGAGAGCAACTTCGCGCTCGCCTCCCAGATCGCAAACAAGATGCGATCGGTTCCCGGAGCCGTGGACGTTCATATCCAGCAGCAGGTTGATCAACCGCGCCTGCAATATGACATTGACCGCACTCGTATTCAGCAGGTGGGCCTGACGGAGCGTGATGTCGCCGGGAACGTGCTCGTCTCTCTCAGTTCCAGCTTCCAGACGACGCCAAACTTCTGGCTCAACCCAAAGAATGGCGTCTCCTACAACATCGCGGTGCAGACGCCACAGTACAAACTCAGCTCTATCGACGCCATCGGAAATATTCCCATCAACTCACCCAGCGCGCCCACGCCGCAGCTCTTCGAGAACCTTGCCACGAGGAGCCGGACCTCTGAGCCCGCGGTCGTGAGCCACTACGATGTACAACGTGTTATCGACATCTATGGCAGCGTGCAGGGCCGCGATCTCGGTGGAGTCGCCAACGATGTACAGAGGATCGTGGATGACGCATCGCATCATCTTGTTCGCGGCAGCCGCATCTTCACTCGCGGACAGGTAGCGACGATGCAGGCGTCATTTACAGGGCTCTTCGCTGGTCTGGCTTTCGCCATCGCGCTCGTCTATCTGCTGCTGGTCGTGAACTTCCAGTCATGGACTGAGGCCTTCATCATCATCACAGCCCTGCCAGGAGCACTGGCCGGTATCTGCTGGTTCCTCTTCCTGACACATACCTCGCTCAGTATCCCGGCGCTGATGGGAACCATCATGAGCATCGGAGTGGCGACCTCGAACAGCGTACTCATCATCACCTTCGCCAACGAGCATTTCCAGGAGAACAAAAATGCGATCAAGGCAGCCATGGAGGCTGGGGCGACCCGCCTGCGGCCGGTCATCATGACCGCCATGGCAATGATCATTGGCATGATTCCGATGGCGCTCGGCCTCGGCGATGGAGGCGAGCAGAATGCGCCTCTCGGACGGGCCGTCATCGGCGGCCTTCTCTTCGCGACCGTCGCAACCCTGTTCTTTGTTCCCACGGTCTTCGCGCTCATTCGCAACAAGCGCAGCACAAACTACGCCCCCACGCCGGGCAACGCATAGGGAGATCAACCATGACTGAACTCACTCCATCTAATTCCGTTTCACCTTCTTCCAACGGCAGACGGCTTCTGTTCTTCCTTCTGGTTCCCGCGGTGCTCTGCGTTGCCGGAGTTCTGACACTCGGCCTGCGGGGGCGGCAGACGAAAGCTCTCGCCGCAACCACGCGCGCCCTGGAATCGGAACCGGTCTCGATCATCCATGCCAAAGCGGGCGCGCCTAACAGCGAACTCACGCTGCCCGGAACCCTGCAGGCCTACTCCGATTCACCGATCTATGCACGGACAAGCGGCTACGTCTCCCACTGGTACGCCGACATCGGTACCCACGTGCGCCAAGGCCAGCTCCTCGCCGAGATTGACTCACCTGAGATCGACCAGGAGCTGAATCAGGCGCGTGCAACCGTGAACCAGGTACAGGCGAACCTCACCCTGGCGAATATCACCGCCTCGACGCAGCCTCACATACGCTGCTTACTGAGATCGACGTGCCGAACCCAAAAGGTGAGCTAATGCCCGGCGCCTATGCCACGGTACGCTTCCATATCACACAACCGGTCTCATCTTTGACCGTCCCGTCCGGGTCTGTTCTCTACCAGGCGAGCGGGCCACAAGTCGCCACCGTGACTTCGCAGAACACCATCCTGCTCAAGAAGGTCACCGTCGGACGCGACTTCGGCGACTCAGTGGAAGTCACAAGCGGCATCTCGGCAAACGATGCCGTTGTCTCCAGCCCACCTGATTATCTGATCGACGGCATGCGCGCCGACATTCAGAACGCAGCAGCAGGTCAAAACTAAGGAGGAACCATGCAGAGCAAGCAGCGTTTCACTTCGGCCGTCCTCGCCTGCGCTTTCACCGTGCTGTTAGCGGGTTGTATGGTAGGCCCGAATTATAAGAAGCCGGTCGTTCCGGTGCCTCCCACGTTCGCCGGTGCAAACGCATCGTCCGACAATTCCCAGAGCTCGATCGCATATACAAATTGGTGGAAGGTCTTCAACGACCCTGTACTCAACGACCTTGAGACCCAGGCCGACCAGGCGAATCGCGATATCAAGATCGCCGTAGCCCATGTCGATCAGGCATCCGCCTTTACCCAGGGCGTACGCTCGCAGTTGTATCCGACGCTCGGCGTCGGCGGATCCGCGCTTCGCGCGCGTGAGGCACAGAACCGCCCCAACAACGGCAATACGGCGGGACGGTCGGCCACGTATAACGATCTTCAGCTATCCCTTGCGGCCAGCTATGAGTTCGATGCCTGGGGACGCATCCGGCGCTCGATCGAATCTGCCCGGGCGACACAGGAGGCGTCCCAGGCGGACCTTCGCTTCGTGACGCTCTCCGTCGAGTCCGATGTTGCAGCGACGTACTACAACCTCCGCCAGACGGACCAGGAGTTGCAGATTCTCAGCAACACGATCGATACACTTCGTCAGAGTCTGGAGCTGACGACGAGCTTATTCCAGAAAGGGCTCAGCAGCGAGCTTGAAGTCAAGCAGGCACAGACGCTGCTCGATCAAACGGTGGCGCAACAACATGCCGCCGAGCTGCAGCGGGCGCAGATGGAGCATGGCCTGGCGGTGCTACTGGGACGTACCGTGGAAAGCTTCTCACTGCCCGCCGCTCCGTTGCAGGCTCTTCCTCCACGGATCCCCATCGGGCTGCCGGCGAACCTGCTCGAGCGACGCCCTGACATCGTGGAGGCCGACCGCTCCGTCGCTGCAGCCACTGCACAGATCGGTGTTGCGAAGGCTGCCTACTTCCCGCAACTGTCGCTTACCGGCCTGGCTGGATACGAGAGCAGCAATGCAGTCCATCTGCTCAACTGGCAGAACAGCATCGCCTCCCTCGGAGCGTCTGTGGCAGCGCCTCTCTTTACCGGCGGCAGACTGAAAGCCGGTGTAGAACAGGCTCAGGCTGTCTACAGACAGTCGTTGGCGCAGTATGAGAAGACGGTCCTCGGCGCCTACCGCGAGACCGAAGATCAGCTCTCCGCACTTCACTTCCTGGAACAGGAGGCCGACGCACAAGGCAGAGCGGTGCAGGAAGCGCAGCAGGCACAAGCCATCGCAACAGCAAGGTACAAGAGCGGCCTTGTAAGTTATCTTGACGTAGTGGTCGCGGAGCAGATGGTGCTGGCCAATGAGCGCAGCGCGGCTCAGATCGCCGGAGAACGCATGGTCGCCTCAGTCGTTCTGATCAAAACCCTGGGCGGCGGATGGAATGGGACCGCAACTCCCTAGAATGCCACAGCCAGGCCTAATAAAACCCGGCGATGAGCGAGTTTCGCCCACCGCCGGGACCCTGGAGGCTAACCAAGGAACTTATCTCTTCGCGGAGAGATACTTCTGAATCTTCACGTTTAGACGACGGCAGGACAGAGAAAGACGCATTATTACGAGCTGCGCCTCTACCTTAAGGCGCACTGAATGTCGTGTGATGGGATGATGCAGAATCGCAGCGATGACTACACGGCCGATGCTGTCGTCGATGCCCGATGCGTCTCGCGCCAATCGCCCGGCGGCACACCTTCCCACGAGCGGAAGGCACGGCCGAAGGAGTTCGGGTCCTGGAAGCCGAGCAGATAGGCGGCTTCATTCAGTTCCAGCGCTGAGTTGCTGAGATAGTACCTTGCCATCTGGTGACGCGCCTCATCGAGAACCCGCTGGAAGCTCGAGCCGCCTTCCTGCAAGCGGCGCTGCAAGGTACGCGAGCTCATATGCAGCGCACGCGCCACCACTTCAATGGATGGCCGCTGGCCGGTCAGCCGGTCCTGAATTGCTCGTCTCACCAGCTCGACGAGGCTGTCCGTCGCCTGGTGCAGCTTCATCTGCTCGTCAAACTGCGGAGCCAGCATATCCAGCAGCTCCATGTTCCTGGTCACGAACGGAAGCTTCGCATCTTCTGCGCGAAAGACAATCACGTTCTGGAAGGCGCCGCTCGTCACCGGACAGCCAAAGTGCCGCTCCATCTCACGCACTTTCGATCGTGGCTGAATGTACTCCACGCGCAGAGGCGTCACTGGCTTTCCCGTGCCATGCTGCGCAATCGTCACCATCCACGCGAAACAATGATCCGTTAGCGCCCGGGGCTCCGCTTCCACCGCCTGCAACCAGCGGAAGTTGATGCTGAACTCGTCATCGTTCATCGAGGAGACAATCTCCTCCGGGACGGTCAACTTCTTG
>NZ_JBFRCY010000305.1:0-5082 GCF_052113305.1 Terriglobus sp. YAF25 | reverse complement strand
GAAAAATAGTGGCACCGGCATGCCAGACCAGGACGGCGCTGAAGATACCCCAGACCGTGGAGAAATGGATGTACCGTTCGACCGAGAGGGGACCGGACGCTGATTGATCCCGCATGGCTGCTGTCGACATGATCCCCGTTCTACCTAAGACTTCGCGGCCCGTTCCGTAGCGCTACACCTTCGGACTCAGCCGGCAGCTTAAACATTAGCATTCGAATGTAAATGATGAGCCGTCGGATCAGTGCCGCCCTCTGCATGACTCCATTCGATATCTCTCCCTGACAGCTTAGGGGAGTGACCCTACACTCCTTATCAAGTTAGGGGAGTGTGTGACGACTCAGGCTCAATTGCTTCCGGGTTTCTCCCGGCCCTCTTCCGGCGATTTTAAAGGAAATTTTTAGCCCCATTTAGATGGCTAGTGCAACAGGCCGTAGAAGCTGAGGATTGGGGACGCGGATCCGAAGGTCCAACGTCTTTTATGATTTCTACCTCATATTGTAAATCCTACACATCCACTTTTGTGGACGCGGGAACACGTCAACACGATGGCGGCCACGGGATGACGTGCGAGACTTGAACGCTCAGTGGAGACAAGTTTGATAACACTTTCTACACCGAAGGCGATAGATGCAAGCTCACCCAATGCGCACTTACATATTGCTCAACAGGGACTTCCCACTACTTTGCTTGACCACATGCAGGCGTGCTTCACCCACCAGCTCGCGAAGATGTGGCAGGTCGCCATTATCCGTTAGCAGATAGTACCGCTCGTCCGACTCCCATCTGCGGACGAACCCTGCGTCATCGATGAAGACCTGCGGTGCCTGCGGCGCATACGACCCATATTCCAGGTTGGCGCTTCTACCATTCAGTAATAGGGCTTTGCGATCGGTATAAAAGAAGACCGATGAGAAGGCATAATACGCATCCGCCTCAATCAGGGTGCCCGGCGGACTCTCCAGCAACGCAGTCGCCAGTTGATACGACCCCATATACGGATCGAATCGCACCAGCGCCAGCCGCGCCGCCTGAAAGAAGATCACCATGCCCGCGACCATCATGGCAACCATCAGACCTACCCGCCGCCGTGCAACCGCCACTCCCACGGCGACAATTGCAAACGCTGCAACCGCCAACGCAAGTGGCAGCTTCAGGTAAGCGAACGCCCCGAGCGTGAGATCCAGCATGTGTCCCAGCGAAAGCGTGTACATCTCTGGATGCTGTGCCAGCGCATCGGCAAGTTCACCATTCGCCGGCAGCTTCGCCGCCATGAAAAGCACCGTTCCGAGCACAATTGCCAGCGAGCCGAAGATCGCAACAGTAAACCAGCGCCCTGCGCGAACCCACCAGCCCTCTGCAATCCCCGCCCCCGCCAGCAGAGCCAGCGCAGGGTAAATGGGCATGGAGTAGTACTCCTGCGTGGTCGAGAAGGTGAAGAACACCATCACCACGCCGATCCAGCACAGCAGCATCAGCCGCAGCCGTCCCGGCCTGGATCCACGGTTGTAACTCAGCTTCACTGCGCCTGGCAGAAATGCTGACCACGGGAATAGCCACGCCAGATTCAGCACCCAGAACAGTGCCCGTGGCACGGTGTTGTAGTCCCGCGGATACCGCAGGTTCAGAAATCGCAGCAGATGTTCATTGAAGAAGTAGAACCAGAAGAACCCGTGATATTCACCCGGGCCGCTGTGCATGGAGAAGGCAAAGTATGGCGGATTGCGAAGCGCTGCCAGCACATGCCAAGGAGCGGCAACCACCATCATCACCAGCAGTGTCAGCCATGGCTGCAGCCTTTTCCATGCCTCGCCGGACCACAACTGCCGCGTCACTGCCATATACAGCAGGCCGGCGCCCAGCGGAAATACGAGGGCAATCAGCCCCTTCAACAGCAGGCCGCATCCCAGGGCGAACCCCATCAGTATTGCCCACGCGCGCGGGTTCGCTTCCTCCGGCTCCAGCAGCCGCATCCAGGCCCATAGTGTCACCGCGATCGTCAGCGTCAGTACTGCATCCGGGATCTGGATCCGGGTGAACAGATACAACCCGACCGATGTGGCCAGCGCCACGCCTGAGAAGACGCCCGCCTGCTCGCCCATTGCCCAGCGACCGAACCGGTACGTCACCCAGCACAGCAGCACTACAGAAAGCGCCAGCGGAATGCGTGCGGCCCAGTCATGGACGCCGAATACCCGGAATGATCCCGCCATCATCCAGTAGATGAGCGGTGATTTCTCCAGGTATGCCACTCCATCCAGCCTGGCCGTTACCCAGTCGCCGGACTCCAGCATGGTGCGAGCAATCTGCGCCTGAACTGCGTCTACATCGTCCATCAGTCGCGGTGGACTGATTACGTTTCCACAGAACACGAGACAGGCTGCCAGGACGACGAGGAGTCCTCCACGACCGGCTCTTCCTCCACGGACGGAACCGGTACGTGTGCCGTCGGCAGTTCCACGTTCCACCGCTTCATCCAGATCGTTAGCGTCAGCAGACCCCAAAGGTGATACCCCCAATTCGCCTTCCGCTCCTGGTGCTGGTCCATCAGCGTTCGCACCATCGGCCAGTTGAATACGCCGGACCCACGCAGCCACGTCTCCGTCAGTGTGTCCTCCAGCAACGGTCGCAACACTCCGCGGAACCACGCGTGAATCGGAATATCGAGCCCCACTTTCGATCGCTGCAGGACCGATTGCGGCAGCGCGTCGTGCATCAGGACTCGAAGAATCCGTTTCGTCTCCAGCCCGTTCAATTTCCACTTCATCGGGAGCCGGTTCGCAAACTGCACAATCCGGTCATCCAGGAAAGGCGGCCGTACCTCCACCGAATGCGCCATGCTCATCCGGTCCACCTTATACAACAGCGCGTCCTGTAATGAGTATCGCTGATCGAAATCCAGGAACCGTTCCATCGCGTTTCGGCCCTGCATCGTGCCCAGCAGATCCGCCATCGGTCCCTTACGCGCATACCGGAACACCTGTTGCTTCTCAAGCTCCGTGAAGGTACCGTTCCAAAATACGTGTGCGGCTTCTGCTGAAAGCAGCGAGCCTTCCAGGAACCGCTTCAGTTTGTAGTCCAGGCCGATCTTTCGGTCGCTCGCGGGCATGCGTTGCGCTGCTGTCAGCGCTCCCTTCAATAAGGGCTTCGGCAGCCACGCGACAGCGTTCCGCAGCCGGTTCGCCTTATACGTTAGATAGCCGCCAAAGAGCTCGTCCGAGCCCTCACCGCTTAGGGCGACCGTAACCTGCTGTCGGCTCATTTTGGCCAGATACCAGACAGGAATCGCGCCGGCATCCGCACTTGGCTCATCCGAGTAGTAGCTCAAGTCCGCAATCGTGTCTGCCAGGTCAGCGTCTTCATTCAGGTCGAACTCGGTATGGTTCGTTCCATAATGCTCTGCCATTGCCCGCACATAATTGCTTTCATCGAACTCCCGCCCGCGGAAGGTCACCGAAAACGTCCGCAGAGGTTCGGAGCTGATCTGCGCGGCATAGTGCGTGATGGTCGAGGAGTCAAGACCGCCACTCAGCCATATCCCGGAAGGGACTTCGCTGTGCAGCTGCTCCTGTACGGCGCTCCTCAACAGTCCATCCAACTCCTCGCAAGCCTCGCCCAGATCCGCCGGGGCCGGCTGCTGGCGCTCCACTGGAAGATACGACCGCAGCTCTATGCCGCTTTCGCACCACTCAAGCACATGCCCCGCCGGCACCTTCTTAATGCCTTCAATCAGGGTGAATGGCCCGGGGACGTAGTTCAACGACAGATAGCAGTTCAACCCATGCAGGTCCAGGCGTCGTGGTACTTCAGGGTGCGCAAAAATCGCCTTCAGCTCCGAACCGAAGAAAATCTCTCCATCCTGGCACCGGTAGTACAAGGGCTTCACTCCCGCCCGGTCCCGCGCCAGCGTCAGTCTGCGTTCGCGCTCATTCCAAATTCCGACGGCGAACATTCCGCGGAAACGTGCAAAGCACTCCAGCCCCCACTCCAGGAACGCATTCAGTACCACCTCGGTATCGCAGTGCGTTCGGAAGGCCCACCCTCGGCGCTCCAGATCCTCGCGAATCTCTCCGTGGTTGTATACCTCGCCGTTGAAGACGATCGTGCATTGGTGCTCGGCATTGTGCATCGGCTGGTTGCCGTGCTCCACATCCACAATGCGCAGCCGTGTCGCTCCCACGGACGCGTGCCTCGTCACAAACCCCTGCTGGCTGTCCGGTCCGCGATGTGTCAGGCTTCTTAGGCCCCGCGCGAGCACACCTTCTGGCAGTGGCCTGCGAACATGAGAGTATCCAACGATTCCACACATCRGTAGGCAGGCCCCTGCGACTCCAGCCCGCCGTGCACGACAGTTTCGGCCGACCCTTTCATCAAGAAGGGGTAAGGTCACTCAATGCACAGACCCACAACTGGACCGCGTGTAAAGTTGTCTGTCATTATGCCTGACCGCCACAACTTTTTGCTCGAAAAAAGTTTTCGACCGAAACTTTTCCGGGAAAAGGACGTCTAAAGCCTGTCCCTATACTGATAAGAACATTAACCGCCATCAACGCCGCAGATGCAGCGGCGGTCTTCGCCGGTTCTGAATCTTGAACGTTCTCATAAAGTATTTCAGTGAAAGCTTGGATTTCTTCCCATACCTATCGAAAGATAGTCAGCCGGCTTGCCGGAATGGGAAGGGAAGCACCCGCTTGCACCTAAATGGCGTGCAGGGTCGCATTTTAACGGCTTCGCGAGATACGTCTTCTACTCTTCAGCTAAGCTTTTGAGGCGTATCAACTCCGCCAGATTTTGCCAGGAAGAAGATCCATGATGCTGAAGTTCAGAGTTCGTGTTTTCGCCGAGGTACTGCTTGCTGCCTCTCTGGGAAGCGCCGTCGCGCAGACGAATGACCTTAAGTTTTTGAATGACAACCGCTCGATGCTGGATGCTCATAACTGCTATCCCTACGAGGGCCAATGGCAGGACCGCGTGAGCCGTGCCCTGAACTCGGGTTTCCCGGTATCCATCGAACAGGACCTGGCGTGGTACTCCGATCCGGCGACAGGCAAAGGGCGCGTCGTCGTCTCGCACACTCCGAAGACA
>NZ_JBFRCY010000304.1:0-5094 GCF_052113305.1 Terriglobus sp. YAF25 | reverse complement strand
CTGGTAGACATTGATCAGCGCCGCCGGCCAGGTCATTTCAATCCCGGCAACGCGTGTAGGACGCATGGGATAGTCTTCGAGCTTCTGAGATCCCTGGATGGTGACGCCTTTGTCGATCTGCAGCGTGACGCCAGACTTCACAAAGATGGCGCCAGTCAGATACGTGCCGGCGGGGAAGGTAACGGTGCCGCCGTGTTTCGCCGCATCATCGATGGCGCTCTGAATGGCCTTGGTGTTCAGCGTGACGCTGTCGCCCTTGGCTCCGTATTTGGCGACAGAGAAGGTTGCTGCCGTGGCAGAGACGGTGGTGCAGGCCAAAGCGAGGAGGGAAAGAAGTGTCTTCTTCATGCGAGTTTCCTGTTATCGCTGCGCTTCAAATACGAGTTCGATGTTGCCGAGAATGCCTGATGGAAGTGACTTGACCTTATTGAGATCCTGCATCTGGAAGCGGTCGCCGTATTTGGCGATCAGCGGCCTGTAGTCATGCGGAGGCTGTGCGGCCCAGGCATTGAGCGCGGTGTTGTAGACATGGATCTCGATCTTGTTCTCGCCCGGCTGCAACAGGGAAGCGATGTCCAGGCGATAGGGCGGGTGCCACAGCGCGCCCGCAGGCTTACTGTTGATGACGACCAATGCACCTTCGCGCACCGGTGGGTTGTACCAGGCGTGCGTGCCGGGGCCGGTACGTGTGAGCAGGGGATTGGGAATGCCCTCACGTTTCTCGGCAGTCGGTGGAGCGTCGGGGGCTCCAAGCTCTGCACTGCCGCCGGTGATGGCGAGATATACGCCTGAGGGCGGAGCTTTCTCGATCTGGAAGCTGCGCGAGTAGACGGCCTCGCCGGAGTAGTGCGACGTGACTTCGTTCGACGTCCAGTCAGCAAGCGTGTGTTGTGTCTCGGTCTTGCCGGTGCCGGTGAAGCTGACACTCCAGTCGTGGCTGAGATCGATGGGAGCAGTCGGTGCTGTCGTTGTGGTTTTGGCCGCGGTGACGCTATTGCCGAAGAGATACGTCCTTGACTCGTAAGGAGCCAGTGTCAGTGTGATCTTCTTCGGCGTGAGCGTGCCGGGCAGTGCATGGCCGGTTTCCGGATCGAGCGCAGCGCCTGAGGTATAGCTGGTGGCGAAGCTGACGGTCGCTTTGATCTCGCGGTTGCTGGTGTTGGTCAGGAAGTAGATATCGCCGGTCGGAAGCTTGCGGCGGATGAAGCCGATCGCATTGCGGTCGAACTCTGCGGTCTCGAAGCTGAGATCTGGAGCTGCAGCCTGGTGCAGAGCCGTTGTCAACTCGGCTGCTGTGTTGGCGGCGGCAGGAAAGAGTTGGGAGGCCAGCTGCGTGAGTTCACCGGAAGACTTGCCTTCAGAGGTGAGTGTGGGCGTGTGGCCGAAGGCGACCACTTTGCCGCCGGCTGCCTTAAAGGCTGCGATTTTGCGCAGTGTGGCGACAGGGATGCGCGTCGTTGGAGGCAGCAGCAGAATGCTGTGTTGCACGCCCAGGGTGTCAATCGCTTCGGCATCGGTGAAGTCGAAGTTATAGCCCGCGGAGAGGATGGCGCCCAGCATCTCCTTGGGAAGCAGGTCCTGCATCGCTCCGGTGACGGTTACCTTGGAGGGCTTGAATGCTGCCCATGCATCGTCGGTCGGCAACAGAACGGCGACCTGGTTTGCGGGCTTGCCCTGGCGCATCAGGTAGCTCAGGCGGGCGATGTAGTTATTCACCGTTGGCATGACCGGATGCCACGGATTGTGATCGTTGAAGACGGCGGCGGCGTAGAGCGACCATCCGGGCTCACCGGCCTGCGGCGCTGAGTAAGGCCAGCCGTGGAAGATGAGCTGGTTCTCGCCCATGATGAAGTCGATGTCGGCCTCGGCCTTCATGTCGAGCGGGGTCGCGCGGAAGACGGGCGAGTGTAGCCAGGTAAAAGTCTCGCCGGAGGTGACGTTGTTGCCGAGGAGATGATTGCCGGAGCTGGCCCAGCGCAGCGTCGAAAAGGCGCGCCACTGCGGGCCTTCACCTTCGGGCAGGACGACCAGCCTCTGGCTCGAGAGCGATACGGCCGGCTCGCCGTAGGTCTGCGAACGGAACTTCGTGCCGTGCTGGTTGGCCCAGTCGTTGATCTGCACCAGATAGGCTTCGTTCACCAGCTCGGTCAACGTTTTGCCCCAGTCATGGCGAATGTTTGCGGCGTTGGGGGTATCGCCTGCCACCAGCTCCGGTAGGTGTGGCAGCAGATCGTAGCCGCGGCGCTTGCGGAACTCCTCGGGAAGCGTCGGTGTCCAGTCGGCTCCGTAGGCTTCGAGCGAGTCGGAGAAGATGGCGTAAGGAGGAGTGTCGCCGAAGGCTTTGACGAGCGGCTCTCCCACGGTCTTCAGGTGGGTGGCGACGGCTTCCTTGCTGAACGGATCGAGCACCCAGCCTTCAGCGCCGACGGCGGCGCGCTTCACCATCTGGCCGGTGTGGCTCTGCACAAAGAAGAGGATGACGCGTGGCGTGTCCGCAGGGGTGACCTTTGCAGCTTCAGAGTCAATGGTTGCGAGCGACGAGGTGGAGGCATCCCACTTCGACTGCGTGCCGTTCACTACAGCGGCGTAGATGAGGCTCTCGCCCTCTTTCAATGCGGGCAGCGGCGTGCTGGCGGATCCCGCAGGCAGAGCCGCAACGATGGTGCGCAGGCGTGTAGCGGCGTTGTGCAGCGTGACGGTAGGGCCGCCGTAGGGCCAGCCGCTGCCGAGGGTGACATCAATGCGCAGGCCAAGTTTGCGGCCCTCTGCCTGGGCGTATTGCACGGCATCGAGCATTTCTGGAGAAAGAAAGGTAAAGTTCTTCAGGCCGCGCGCAGGATCGTCGAGGACCTCGGGATAGACGAAGGCGAGCTCTGCTCCACCGATGCCATCGGCCTTCATCTGCTGCAGCTCGCGCAGGATCTCGGGCTTCTCGACCGCGGGGCCGAACCACCACCAGCGCACCATGGGTTTGGCTTCGTTGGGTGGATTCAGAAATCCCTGTTGGATGGCTTGCAGAGATGGTGCCGCTTGCGCGTAGGCAGAGACGTGGCAGCAGGCAAAAGCCAAGGCAGCTGCCGGCAGGAGCAGCTGTTTGCAGGGTAGAGATTTCATGCTGGCGAGCTTACTCCCTCAGGTGCGAACTCTAGTGAACCTGACATGCCAGTGTCAATAGGTAAACAGTTTCTGGAAGTGTTCACGTCGGCGATTGCGATGACAGTATTTGATCTATGGTCGTTTGGAGAGTTGTGCCATCCTTACCCGCCCTAGCGTTGCGAGGGCGGGGCCCCAGGTGGCATGAACATCCACAGAAGGACGGTTCGAGCTTCGCTCGAATCTCCCACCCATCGCTATTCACCCCAACCAATAAGTTGGTCGGGGACCCCGATGCGCGATGGATGGGGCACCCAGTGCATTGGCTTTAAAGTTCAGTCCGAAGTTGTCGGTTGGGGTGCTAGGAGCCGGAGGCGGGCAGGTTCTCGCGGGTGACTACTTCGTACTGCGTGAAGTTGTAGGGGG
The DNA here is from genome assembly GCF_052113305.1 of Terriglobus sp. YAF25. NCBI lineage: Bacteria > Pseudomonadati > Acidobacteriota > Terriglobia > Terriglobales > Acidobacteriaceae > Terriglobus > Terriglobus sp. YAF25. The sequence goes on along the minus strand of NZ_JBFRCY010000304.1, from coordinate 1,575 downwards.
GCACGATCTCGCCGCGCAGCAGGGAGAGGCCCAGGCGCATCAGGTATTCGCCGTACTGTGAGACCTCGTGGGAGACGGAGGCGACGACCGGAGAATCGTTGCGGCGGAGCTCGGCGATCATCTCTTCTACGCAGTCGTGGCCGGCGACGGCGACCTGCTTCTCGCGGCCCAGCTTGCGGACGGCGTCGATAGCGCCGAGAGCGGCGGTGTCGTTGGCCGCTGCGATCAGGATGCGGCGGTCTTTCGGGTGGCGTTTGAGGAACTCGAGGACTGCCGTGGAGCTTTTATCGCGCAGGCCTCGGGTGTCGATGCGCACGAAGCATTCCACCGGCGTTTCGGGCAGACGGTTGCGCAGGGCTTCGAAGACGCCTGTGATGCGGCTCTGTACCATGGGGCCTGCTTCAGCGAGATCGAGGCCAATGATCCAGTCGATCTTGCCCTTCCAGCGCTCGAGGGCATGTTCGGCGAGGACCTCGCCTACGGCATAGCCGACGCGATAGTTATCGACTCCGAAGTAGATGGCGTGCGGGTGAGGGATGTCGACCGCGATCATGGGGATGTTGGCCGCTGCGATGCGGTCGGCGATGATGGGCGCTACGTGCTGGTCGATCTGGCACTCGATCACGACATCGACCTTGCTCTGCACAAACTTTTCGGCATTGGCGACGGCGGTGGCGCCGTCGTAGGAGTTGTCCAGCACCAGCAGATCGACGCCGACAGCGGCCGCGGCTTTGCGCAGGCTCTTTTCGACGGCGATGGCGAAGGGCATTTCGCTGCTCTGGCTGCCGAAGCCGAAACGCAGCTTCTTTTGCCGGGTGACATGGCGGTAGGCGCCGTCAGCGCTCTGCGAGACGTAACCGCGATGCACGAAGCTCTTCAGGATGCGGTAGACGGTGGTCTTGGAGATGCCCGTCTGCTTGTGAATGGATTCGAGCGTCATGCCCTGGCTCTGCTGCAGCATCTCGAGGATGTCGAGGGCCTTGGAGAGAACAGGGATCAGGTAGAGCTGCCGGCTTTTGCCTTTGGGTGCCACGTTCAGGTGCCTTCCATTATGAAGGAACCATCATAGAGCCGCCTAGGGCGATGATGCGGGTTAGGCGTAAGAGCTCTGGGTATTGCTGTTTTTTGCCGCCCGCTCTTCGGTAATCTTCGCCACGTAGCCGCTGGTACGCAGGGCTTCGAGGGGATTTGCGGGTAAACCGCGCGACTGGCGCCACTCGGCAACCATGGGGCGGATGTCGGTATAGAAACAGCCGCGGAAGTGCTCTTCGGCCTCGACCAGCTTGCAGGCGTCCTGCAGCTCGGCGAGCAGATGCTGGTCCACCAGGGCGGCGCGGGCGAAGAGCTCCTGCGCCTGCATGACAGTCTGTACCATGGCCTCCATCTTGCCCTTGAGGTTATGGCTCTGGTCGATCATGTAGGCGATCTGGTCTTCGTGGACCTCGTTCCAGGTCTTGTAGCTCAGAATCTCGTGGAAGATGCGGAAGACCTGGTATGGATCGATCGATCCGATGGTGAGGTCGTCGTCAGCGAACTTGCGGTCATTGAAGTGGAAGCCGCCCAGAACGCCCAGAC
>NZ_JBFRCY010000303.1:0-12265 GCF_052113305.1 Terriglobus sp. YAF25 | reverse complement strand
CGCCCAGGGTAAAGACAACATCCATCCTGAACGGCCCATTGGTCCATCGGAGGATGTGGCTGACTACATCCTGCTGCGTCCATCCTTAACCAGGCGCCCCGGTGTTCTTCCATTGCAGTCACTGCTACTGCACCACAGCCTGCTCAAGGAAATCCCCTTCACCACGCATGCGGACCATGAGGACTGGGCATGGCTGCTGGAGGCATGGCATCTTGCCGGCGCCCGTGTTAAATTCGCGTGGGAACCGCTGGTGGTCTACAACATCGTGGTCGACAGCATCTCCCGATCGCGGCGCACCAACTGGAAGGATTCTCTGGAGTGGGCGCTACAGTACCGGAAATGGATTGGCGATCGCGCCTTCGCTTCGTTTCTAAGCACCAAGGTTGCACTCAAGGCAAAGCGCAGCCAGGATAAGGGAGCGCTCCAGCAGATAGGCCGACTGGTCATGGCGAGCCGGCCGGGCTGGCTGGAACTCGCATTTTTGGCCGGCATCTGGCTGCTGCCTGGACAGGTACTGCATCACCTATGGAAGAAGTCTCTCGAGAGCTCGCATCAGGCTGGTCAGACGGCATCATGAAGCTCGTCGCACGTATCGCGCTGCTGCTTTGCGTGGCCCTGGCAGGCATATGGACATGGCATCGCTGGCACCTGCGAGCCGTGGATGAGGCCATTACGGCAAACGCCGCGAGCGCTGCCACTCCATTACAGGCATGGGCGAAGGCTTCCCCCGTCACGCGTGCTTTTTATGGCCGCAGACTGGAGCCACGCGACACAGTGCTGCATGGGGTGGGCCAGAGCGACCGGCAGAGCTTCGATGCTTATTCGAAGGCGGTAGCGCCGGCCCGGCCGATGCTGATGATGCGCTATGTCGATCTGCATGACCGCAGGAAGCAGCGGTGGTGTGGGACTGGTCACCGGATGCTGAACTCGATCAGCAGCGAGCAGGCGCCGCGGCAGCATTCGCAGCCGCGCGCTGGCAGCAGTTCTATCCCGGCGATGCGTACGTCGACTGGTGGGGCGTGAACCTTTTCTCTCCGCCGACGCTCTCATCTGCGGCAACGCGGGAATTTCTTGCCGAAGCGGACAACCGCCGCTTTCCCGTTATGATCGCGGAATCAACGCTACGAGGCGCCTCTGTACATGACCCGCATGCCGCCATCGATCAATGGTTCGCACCTTATTTCGGCTTGCTCCGCGGCACAAAGGGCATCAAGGCTATCTGCTACATCGACTGGGACTGGCGTATCTATCCGCAGTGGGCCGATTGGGGCGATGCGCGCATTGAGAGCGATGCCACGGTACTTGAGTTCTACCGATCGCAGGTTCTCAATACACCTGGAAACGCACCGTGGCTCTCCGGTGGCGCTGACCGCGCAACGACGCGCAGCGTCCTGCGCCTCGACGGGAGATAAGTACTACTAGAGCATTCCCTGTTGCTGGGTATCCCGGAAGTGCCGTACAGCAGCGTTTTCATTTCGGAAAACGCCCACAGGATGCGGAAGTCCTACACTGCCTCCACAGGGAAAATGCTCTACTGCCGCGGCGGTGCGTCGGGCCGTTCCCCATGGCGACTGCGGAAATCCATCCTGCTAAGGAACTGTGACGAACCACCTCGTGCCGCAGACAATCCCCGGTACAAACCGGCTGTGACCGCAAGACTCAGTTGAGCATCCAGCACCTTCGCCGGTTGTCGTGTGAGACGCCCTGCCGCCAACTGCGGAAGGTCGCGCACGACGGCGAGTATCAGACGTYCGGTCAGGTTATATAGAAGGCTGGGGACGCTATTCCTCGCTCCGGCAAGCCGCGCTTCGATCGCTCCGGTGCGCATGGCCGACTGTCTCAAGACATGCGGATCCAATCTGCGCGGCGGAATCAGGTGCAGCACCTTCGCCTCAGGGGCCAGCCACATACGATGGCCCGCCTCGTGCATTCGCTGGAAAAGATTGGTGTCTTCCCCACCTTCGGTGAAGTTCAGGTCGAATCCACCCATCGATTCGAAGACGTCGCGCCGGGTAAGCACATTGTTGGTGGACGGAAGCTCGTGGAACTGCATACTCCGTTCTTCCGAGAACAGGATCTCGCCGAGCAGCCGGCGGGCTCGAGGACCCACTTCACTAAGAGACCGCCCCTCCGGAAGTGAAAGCACGGTCGTCCCTCCCACGCAGACAGCATTGTTCTGCTGGGCGACACCATAGAGGGTCTGCAACCAGTGCGGCGGCGCGATCTCATCATCGTCAAAGCTCGCCAGCCACCGGCCCCGGGCGTGTTGTGCGGCCAGATTCCGTGCGGCAGCAACCCCCTGTTTGGCTCCCTGCAGGATGCGGACAGGAATCGCCGCTTCCGCCTGATAGCGCGCCAGCACCTCAGGCGTATTGTCCGTTGATTGATCGTCGACGATCACCATCTCGACCCGAACGCTCGCGAGCAGCGATTGACCGAGGAGTGCATCCAGAACCCCGGGCAGGAAGTGCGCACGGCTGCACGTCGTCATGACGACGCTGATCTCGGGCTCTGGATCGGAGGAACGAGGAATCACATTACGCAGTCTATCTGAAGGCGCAGGACTTCCCTCCGTCCCCGAAGCCAGAGGGATGATCGATCGAAAATTTATGCGGCAGCGCTGCGGAAGGTCTTTGCCTCGTAGCGGGCCGAGGCCTGTTCCAGGAAGTTGAACAGGCTTGTGAAGTCTTCTGAGTACATCGCGCCAAGCGCAGTTGTACTCAATTTGTCGGTGAGACACACAATCGGCACACCGGCCCTTGCCAGAGCGCTGCCCATCAGAATCTGACGGGCAGGTGGCACAGTATGACAGAGAATCACGGTTCCATACCCGGGATACAGGGCTTCGCCCAACCAAACGGAGCTGGGCAACGAAAGCACGTTATAACCGGCACGCATCAGAACATCCGCCCTGTTATGAAGAAGGGCGGCATCGTCGCCGATCGACAGGACCAGAAAATCATTATGTGTAGACTGCATCGCAACCTCGGGAGATCCGCAAGAAAGCACGGAGAAGTTAAAGCAATACAGGCAGTAATAAAACAGGGCGTGCAACGGTTCAGGGGAACGGTGAGGCCGCAAGAGGAAACATCACCAGAAGCGGACCAATCTTCCGTCTTGACTCAAAGCATAATGCATTTCCGGCATCGATGGGCGAGAGACAAATCGCTTCACCACTTACTCTGTCGACTACCGTACCAAGATAGAGCGACCTGGGATAAGTACGGAACAAGACATTAGAGGCGATTTTCGTAGGCTGCGATTTGACTCAACGTATCCGCCTGCATGTCCATGCCTCGCCTGTGGTACCAGAGAGCTGTCCACTCAAGGGCTTCAGCGATACGGAGACGGGGTTGCGGACCAAGCAGCCCGGCGGGCTTCTGTGCTTGGGGTCGGGCTACAAACGATTCTTTTTCGTACTCCTTCGCTCATGCCGTTTCATGTCGGGATCATCTCGCGGTATCAGCATTCTCGCTCTGACACGTCAGGTCGCGACTGAGCCTTCACCAGAGAGCGAGATCATCTCAGCGCAACACCGCACACTGGCGTTGCGCCGATCCTCTACGTCAACCTCCACTTTCAGCCCAGACATTTCGTGGCGGCATCAATGGAGAAGTCACTGACGTGACGGGAGCCACCGTCCCTGGAGCAACAGTCTCCCTCACCAATGAAGCAACAAAGAGTACGTACACCTCGGTAACCTCAAGCGCCGGCAGCTTCCTGTTCAATGATCTGCCATTGGGCGCTTACACACTGACGGCCACCAATTCAGGATTCAGCACGGTTAAGGTCGATAAGATCCCCGTCTCCGCCGGTGTGATCTATACACTTCCATCCATCAAGCTAAGCGCGGCAGCAACACAGACGGTTGAGGTACAGGCCTCAGACATCACCCTCGACACAACCACCGTGACACAGAACATCGTTCTCGAGTCTCAAGCAGTAGCGGATATGCCGCTGAATGGTCGCGACTTCACTCAGATGATCCAGCTAACACCCGGCTTTGCCGGATATACAGGCGGTGGATACGGTTCTCTCAACGGAACTCGCGCCAACCAGATGAACTGGCAGATCGATGGCGTGGATAACAACGATCTGTGGCACAACGTACCGGCTGTCAACCAAGGGGGTGTCTCGGGCATTGCCGGTATCATTCTGCCCATCGATGCTGTTGAACAGTTCTCGGCCCAGACACAATCTGGCCCTGAAGGCGGACGCAACCCAGGTGGAACCATCAATCTGACTCTCAAGTCGGGCACCAATCGTCTGCACGGTTCCGCTTACTACTTCGACCGCAATGAACTCTTCGGAGCCAAAAGCCCTTTCAGCGATACGAAGCAGAAGGTGCGCAACTACAACTGGGGCTTCTCAGTCGGCGCACCAATCCTGAAGGACAGGCTCTTTGGATTTTTGACATTTGAGAAGCAGCGGTTTGTGATCGGCGAGTCAGGCAGTGCCACCGAACCATCCATCGGCTGGCAGAACCAGGCAAAGGCCATCCTTGCCGCAAAGAATATCCCCGTAAATACGACTATGCAGAAGGTGCTGAATACGCTGTGGGCCGGGGGCAATCTATCCTCCGACACGGTCGGCAACGTCAATAACTTCCATTCGAACGTCCCTGAATTTGGCTACAGCTATAACGGACTTGGCAAGGTGGACTATCACATCACCGACAAAGACAGCCTGAGCGCCCACTGGTTCGTCGGTCAAGGCAACCAGGTGGCGCCAGTCGGATCGCAGATCTACGACTACTTCGAGGTGGCGCCTATCCACGTTCAGAACGTCGCGGTTGTCTATAACCGCATGCTCTCGCCCTCCATCTCGAACCAGCTGCTGGTAGGGGTGAACTACTTCAACCAGGTCTTCAATGACGCGAATACCAATTTCAATGTGCAGTCTCTGGGCTTTGCGACTGGGGCACCCTTCGGCAATGCTCCGAACATCACCATTACCGGCTTCGATCCAGTTGGCATGACGCCGCCCGAGGGCCGTAACGACATCACCGGCCACCTGACCGACCAATTGAGCTGGGTCAAGGGCAAGCATCAGATTCGTCTCGGTGGCGAGTTCCGGCAGGCGCAGCTCGATGAGTTCTATAAGCGTCACTCAGTCGGATCGTTCACCTTTGATGGCACGCGTGTCGGCGGATCCGGACTTGCCGGAGCGTTGGCAGACTTTCTCGCCGGTTATACCTCGGCAGCCACCATTGCCATTGGAGATCCGGAGCGCCAGGTCTTCGTCAACACCTGGGAGCTGAACGCGGGAGATTCATGGCAGCTTACGAGAAAGCTGAGCTTCAACTACGGTGTGCGCTACGACTACGTTGGTCCGTTGCATAACGGCAACAAAGATCTTTCTGTCTTCCGTCCTGAGATGACCTCGACCAATGGCATCGCCTTCCAGGGCAACCAGATCAGTTCTCTCTATCAGCAGTACTACAAGAACTTCAGCCCACGTCTGGGTATCACGTATGGCCTGGACGACAAGACAGTGATCCGCGCCGGCTATGGCTTTTACTTCGATACGCCGAACCTGAATCCCTTCCTCGACAACCGGCCGGGCAACCAGGCGCCGAATGGCGTTGAAGGCAATCCGGCAGGACCTAACCCTGTCTACACCATCAGCGCGGCAGGTAAGGCGATTCCAAGCGACCCGACAGTGCAGCCCGGCAAGACCACGATCGTCGGGGGCCAGGCCATCTTCCCTTCCGCGATCAGCTACCCGTGTTCCTCGTCGAACCCCTGCGGAGTATTCTCCGTAGATCGGAACTTCCGCACACCATACAACCAGAATTACAGCCTGAATATCGAGCATACGATTGGCGCAAATGTCATTGCCCAGCTTGGCTACGTGGGCAGCGAAGGCCGTCGCCTGCTCAGCCTGCTTGATCTGAATCAGCTCAACGTCACTGCGGGCGCAAGCTCTCTTCCCTACGCCTCAAGCTATCCGCAGTATGGCAACATCAACCAGATCGAGAGCATTGGCACCTCAAACTACAACTCGCTGCAGGCGCAGTTACGTGTCATGCACTGGCATGGGCTGATGACGCAAGCTGCCTACACCTGGAGCCATAACCTGGATGAAGTGACGGCATATCGTGGAAGCCTGCCGCAGGATAACTTCAACTTCAAGGGCGACTACGGCAATAGCGACTTTGACACCCGCAATACTTTCACCACTCTGATGAGCTATGAAGTTCCGGGAGCGGCGTGGGGCCCGAAAGAGTTGACGCATGGATGGCAGTTGAACTCCCTGCTCAGCTTCCACGGCGGCCAACCGTTCACGGTACATGCTTCGGGCGATATCAGCGGCACCAACGAGGGCAACGACCGCGCTGTCCAGATCGGTAATCCGCAGGCGGGATACCAGGGACAAAAGCCAGGAGCAAGCTGGCTGAATCCTGCGGCATTTACCGATCCGGCCACCGGCCACTTTGGAACCTCACGCCGCAATGGCTACTACGGTCCTGGCTATTCCGATGTGGACTTCTCCGTCTTCAAAAACACGAAGATCAAGGAATTGATGACCATTCAGTTCCGGGCAGAGATGTTCAACCTCTTCAACCGTATCAACTACGCACCGCCAAGCAGTACAGTCGGCGGAAGCTTCAGCCTGTATGACACCATCGGCGACTACAACGGAGCTCCGGGTATTGGCGCCGGTGAACCCTTCAATACGCAATTGGGATTGAAGATTCTCTTCTAGAGCATTTTCCCTGTTACTGGGGTATCCCAGAAGGGCGTGCAGCGGCGTTTCCATTGCAGAAAACGCCCATGGAGGCGGAAGCCCTACATCACACCTACAGGGAAAATGCTCCAGCCCTCCCCCAAACACAAGGCCCGGGCCATCTAGCCCGGGCCTTGTCATTTAATTGGAGAGCCTGACCCTTCGATTTTCCGTCTCGATCTTCGCCATCCCATGAAACTCCGGACGTTCGAAGCCGAGGGCTGCGAGTACGCCGGAGAGCTCGAACGCACTCTGCATGCGCTTTGCTGGATCCGCAGCCAGCATCCAGTCCAACAATTTCGCAACCGGGGCGTCTTTCTGGATCACTGCGGGAAGCGTCCACTGCGCTTGCAGATGCTTGTGACGAATCTCCTCAAAAGAAGCGCCAGTGATGAGAGGTATGCCGCTCATCGCCTCGCAGAGAATCAGCGCCAGCTGTGCCGCCATATGCAGGGCTTCAGCGCGCGATAGCGAGCCGCAACGAGCGAGCGTGTGATCCAGATCTTCGCCTTCGATAAATGGCGTGAGAAAGAATGCGAAGCGATCATTCTCCTGAAAATCGAGGATTGGAATCATCGCTGGGTGGTTCCCCAGTTGAGCAAGGTGGATCGCCTCACGACGGAAGCTTTCGCGGACATCTTTTCTTTCCACGAGTTCAAGATGCAGCACCTTGGCAATGAACAGACCGCGATGCAGCGTGTGTTGTACCTGGAAGAGAGTAGCCATACCACCAATAGCGATCGGTTCCAACACACGGAAGCGTTCGCCCATCATCGATTGAAGCTGTGCGCCTAGCCGCCTGATGGATTCGGGGGAGTAGCGTTTTGCGGGAAGCCCTTCACCACTGAAAGACATCAAAGGAGCATCATCTCCAAGACCGACGCGAATCATGAGAGCCGCCTCCTTCTCGCAGGAGGCTCATCGGGAAGGCGACCATGAGCGGCGATTCCCGGATGAGCAATGCCCAGGAGGGGCTCTCCGGGAGCAGGATAATCAGCATCAGACAGCATCTGAAGATCGGGTTGCATCACGTGAACCGGATTGCGGTTTTCCAGGCGACGCGAAAGCATCGCGACCGTTTTGTGAAGTGCGTGCTCCACGTTATTGCTTACCTGGTGTTTGTCCCAAAGACATAGAAAGCCGGTCCGAGGATGGACATTCGGGTGAGCGACAGGAGCTTTCAGATAAAGTTCGAGAGGAACCGAGGGATAGTAGAGCGGAAAGACAATCTTCAAGCGATGGCTTGTAACAACGTCCTTCGTTCCCACACGAAGGGCTGGGGTCTTGTGAAGCGTGCAGGAGAACACCTCATCCTCTACTGCGAGGTTGCCGATACGTGCAGGATTCAGATGAGCGAGACTCTGCAGGAGATCCCACTCGGCGACAAGCCTTCTTTCCCTGGGTGAGGTCTGCGGAATGTCAGCCATTGGTCGCGACGGTGGAGACGCGCAAGACGTCATTGGGACGTACCCCTTGTTCCGGAAGAGCACGGCCAAAATCCAGAATCGAACTGTTCCAGATCACCTCTGGTTCGCCGTCTCCTTTCAGGACATCGCCGCGTTCGCGAAGATCGAAGAGAATCTCTTCAAGGACCATATTCAAGGTCTCGCCTTCATCGATATCGACGTTGTACTTCGTCTCTCCACTTACAGTGTCGAAATAGATTTGATACTTCGGCATTCGTTTCACTTCCTCGTCTATGAAATACCGTTTGATGACGCTTTGATGAATCTAGGAGGCCTTCCTGTCGTAAACCTTTGCAATGGATTCCGTCAGCGCAGAGGGCAGGTCCGGAAGCGTCTCACCGCAGCGGGTACAACTTCCATTGTGGAAGTCCCAACAATCCTGGCATTGCAGGCGACGGCATTTCGGACAGCATCGTAGAGCGGCTTTCTGTGGCGCCGCGAGACAGACCTGGCATCTCCCAACCTCGGATGGCGGCCCGGTGACGCGAGACCACCAGCGCTCCTGCATGGGAAGAATGGGAACACGCTGCTCCAGGCAGAGATGGCAGCGGCGATGCTCGAAGCTCCAGCAGCTCTCCTCACATACCTCAAGCCTGCAGCGAGGACACTGAAAGACAACGGATTGTGTCCGCAGGCGCCGGCTGCAGAGACCACATCGCGGCCGATCCCAGGTGAGGAAGGCCAGTGTCGCAAAAGAGGCTCCGGCCACAAGGATGGGGACGATCGCGAAGAGCGTGCTGATCGGACCGACGAGAGCAGCAATACCTACCGCAAGCAGAGAAGCTGCTCCCAACGAAACCGGCGGAATCCATATCAGGCGGTGAGGAAGATCGAAGTGCACCCAGATGAGGGTGCAAATCACCCCGAGGACAATCGCAGCAAGAGATGCAACACCAGGTCCAAGAAGATTTGTGCCGAACTGGAGCGAGGCCATAAAAACAATCAGCCCTGCCAAAAGTGTCGATCGTTCTAAGGCATTCATGACGCTGTTGCTCGTTTCGTCTCTTTCTCGTTCTGTCCGTTTGTGATCGGGGGAAACTGGACGGTTGGCCTTAACCGGATTAGATGCAGATCCGGCAATCCAAGCTGTCGCGGCGTAAGTTTTGCAAGCGGATCTCTGGAACGGATGACCGATACCGTCTGATCCGACTGCAGTGCACGATCGCCGCAATGAGGGCATGAAGCCGTCCGGAGCTGAGCCAGCCTAAGAAGCCTACGCGATTCTTTACCACAATGCTCACAGCTTGCGACGAGACTGATCGGCCACTGCAGCTCAAAACACCGGTCCCCCTGATGCGCTTCCTGTCGCGGGAATTGGTCCCTGAATGGTTTATCCGGAAATAGCTCGATCAGTTCCGCCGACGAGACATCGTGCCAGGGACAAGTAATACTCCGCGGGGCTGTAACCCTTGCAAGTTCATCGCTCTTAACGATGAAAGAACCGGTCAAAAACCCTGATCGATTTACTGTCCATTCACAACGGAGCTGCACCATGCGACGGGCCGTGATCTCAAGCGATGGAGTATCAGGAGGAGCGCCGCTCATGGCAAGCGACGGTGTAAGACGTTCACACCCATTGGACGGTGAAGCCATCTGCGCCAGTAATCGAGCACGGCTAACATCTGACATACCACAGGAGTAACATGCATGATCGTTCTGACCGGTAAACCATGAGACCCGGCCTTCACCGGTAGAGTTTGCGTGCACCGCCCCGTCGAGCATAGGAATACGGAGTGTTGTAGCAGCCAAGCCAGTTTCCATACGGGATAGAACACTATCAGTCGCCGTAATCAGAACATGACTTGCACGTAGCTGTTGCCAACCAACATCCGCCACTGGGGCTGCTATGACTTCGACTTTAATCAGTGGCGCATATCTGTTAAGAAAGCCCTGAAGAATCAACACCTTTGACCTGCCAATGCACTGCTCCGGATTCAGGTAACAAAGCTCCTGATACACGCGGCTCAAAGGTACGTTCTGCCATGTGAGGATGTCAGGATCGACCAGCAGAATGGATTCGATCAGAGCATCCGCTCCCGGGAGCTGGACGATCTGTCTGCAGCACTCGGAGCCTAAAGCACCGGCTCCAATCAGTGCAATCCGAACACGCGTGGATGCCTTTGTTTCAGAGTGATGAATCATAGCCCAAGGGGATGGGACATTTTATTACCGGGTTAAGATGCAACCTCTCCCGGCAACTCGGTCTCTAATCCTACCATCAGTGATTGAGTACTGTGACGAGCAGGACTGCTCAGTTGCCCGCCGTGAATTTCTCCACTCCGCCTCCCCCGGTGGACCCTTAATTTAGTTGAGTTGATCATGTACCGAGCGTTATTTTTCTCAACTCTTACAGGAACATTGGCAGGCATTGTGTCTGCGATGGTTACCCTGCTGATCTGCATCCCGCTCTCAAACAGCCGAGCCGGTTGGCTTGCGGACGCGACGACATTCCTTGTCTTCGCCCTGTGTGCGGCAATCTTTCTCTTCCTGTATTTCGATCGCATTCTTCTTGGAAAAATACGCGGTATCTCCATTGGCTGGGGTGTTCTTTTTGGTGGCTGCGCGGGTCTGATTGCAGCAGCCCTCAGCGTGGCGCTACGTCTCGGCATTGCGAATAACTCTCCCTCTCTGTATCGCGTTGCAGTGTGGGCTCTGTGCACCTCCGTAGTGGGCCTTGGTATCGGTCTGCGGTGGTTCAAGACGAACCGCGCACGCTCTGTCCACGCTTACGTTGGCGGTCTAGCCGGCGGTCTGCTCGGCGGTACGTTTTTTGTTTTGTTTGCGCCTCATGTTTCCGCCGGCATGTCGCTCGCAGGTTTATGTTTCGCAGGCGCGGGAACGGGCTTTGGAGCCGGCATCGCACCCATTCTCATCCGCAATGGCCTTGTCCGTTTCATAAGCTCCGGAGACGCGCGTGCCCAGAACAAACGGGGGAACAACAAGACCGCCTGGGACCTGGAGATTGATGAGAGCTACGTCCTTGGCAGCGCGGCTACGACGCAGGGAGGAACACGGTTCCAGCAGGGCGCGGACATCATGATTCCCGACAGCAGCATTGCACCAAGACATGCGGTTCTGTTTTCGAAGGATGGACGCTTCTACATCGCCCGTCATCCCGAAGCTTCAGGCGCCGAGGGCATTGCGAAGTATGTGCTGCGCATCAAGGGCAAAACCGTCGTAGCGTCACAGGAACTGCACCCGGGTGACGACGTCATGATTGGCAGAACCGCTCTTCGCTTCGAGAGCAGAAAGCAGGGCGAATAGTGCGCACTCGACTAAGTCTCGCTGCCCTGCTTGCGCTGTCTTCCACGGCGTGGGGTCAGAAGCCTGCGATGCTGCAGCTTACAGCTCCTCCGACCCTGGTGAACTGCAGTCCGGTTACGCAGTCGCCTTGCATGTCTGCAAGGATCACGCCAGTAGGTTCCGATGGGAAGCCGGCGCCCTTTGTTCTTCCAGCACCGAACGATCTGACGAATCTGATTACGTTGAGCAGCTCCGATGGAGAGATTCATCCGTTCTACGCCAGTGTTGGGGCTGGACCGGATGCAGCGCAACATGGCAACGTCTCATTGCTGGTTCTCGATATCAGCGGAAGCATGAATCAGCCATCGCCGGGCGCTGCTTCCAGATATGCAGCACTCAAGAGCTCCGTGGCAGACTTCATCAATGGCATGCAGGAAGGCGTGGACTGGATTGCGATCGTCCCCTTTGAGAGCCACGATGTCGTACCCACAATTCAGTCCGCTGTCTATGTCACTACAAAGGCTGATGCCCTCGCGCAATTAAATGCCATGCCGAGCCCGGCAGCTAAGAACAATACGGCGCTCTATCAGGCAATTTTCACCGGAGTAGACTCTCTTCGGCGCGAAATTTCTTCCCTTGCTCACGATAGCCATTCCGCAGAAGGCCAGCAGCCTCACCTCATCGTGATGACTGACGGAAAGAATGAAGTCATGCCCGGTGACGACCCTCAACTGTTGACCGGCGAGCTTGGCCTGCAACAGGCCGCCGCCCAGGTTCAGGCCTCACATCTCGACGTGATTGGCATTGGCTTTGGAGATCGTGAAGCG
>NZ_JBFRCY010000302.1:0-9696 GCF_052113305.1 Terriglobus sp. YAF25 | reverse complement strand
GGACGAACCGCACTTCGGTACGGATTTCAAGGATGCCCGTACAAAGAACCTGGGGAAGGATTTGCCGCCACCGCAGTAACGGCTAGTTGCTGGTTGCTAGTTCCTGGTTGCTAGTTGGGCCTAGGCTCACCATGCACCGGGTGCCCCATATATGCGAAGCATATGTGGGACGTTCGAGCGCAAGCTCGAATCGCTTTGCCCTCACTCATGCGACACAGGCATCATAAGCCCTCTGCTACCTTCGTCTGTGTGCGCCCCCTGCAGCAGACAGATGTTCAGGAACTCGCGGCCCTGCTCCAGGGACTTCCGCTTAGTCACCTCTGGCAAGGCTACGGATCGGCGATCTTCGCCGAATTTGGCGACCTGCAACCAGGCCGGATTCGCCGCGATGGCACGTCAGGGAATCCTCAGGGCGCTTGGACGTTACATATGACCGAAGGCTGGAGAATCGAGGGCAAACGGCACATATGGGCTACATGGTCTGACTACCGGGGATGGGGCCGGGCCTTACGAGTCTGTGTGAGTGAGGGATCTTCTCTTTGTTGAGTGGGCCTTAGTTGCTGGATTTCTTTGTGRCGTCTGGAAGGAGTTGTTTTATCGGGTTTTCTGCGGGACATTTTCTTTGTTGTATCGGAAGGAGTTGTTTTAGCGGGGCTTCGTCAGGATGTAGATGCGCTTGAGGTTGTAGGCGGTGGCGGCGAGAGCGAACTCGGCCTGAGCCTTGGCGATGGAGCGTAGCCGGAAGGAGCGGAAGTTTCGTTGTTCTTTCATGATGCCGAAGACCGGTTCTACGATTCCCCTGCGTTTGCTGTACATCGCTCTTCCGTCCGGATCTCGTAGCTTGTGCCGCATGCGTTTCAGACGGGGATCATGGCCGGCAAGATCGGTTGCCGGCTTGCGGGTGTTGAGCTCCCGTGCAAGGTTGGAGTCCGGGACATAGGCGTCGACGTTGAGCGCTTCCATTCGTTCTACGTTCTGGTTGGAGTAGTAGCCGGAGTCGGCCAGCACGCGCCCTGGAAGCTCTCCGCAGGCCTCTTTGACAAGCTTCACCATCGGTTCCAGGCTGTCGTTCTCGTTGCCTGACTGGGTCACCCTCTGGGCCACGATGAGGTGGTCTTCCGAGACCGCGATCTCACCGGAGTAGCCCAGCAGGAAGCGGTTGCCGCGGCTGCGCAAAAAGCGCGCATCCGGGTCGGTGATCGAGCGCTTCTCAGAGGGCCTCTTCGCCCGCCGGGGAAGCGGCTTGAGTGTCGCAGCAGCGTCCTCGATGGCGTCGATCGCAGTTCCTACGCGACCGCCCCCTCCTTCGTTCGGGTCATCCCTGTCGCAGCTCTGTTGCCAGCGGCGTACGTTCCGGCGGGTCTTGGCCCTCTGCTGCCGCTCCACGGCGATGACTTTATCCGGCGATGCCGATGCCTTGATCCGGGTCGCGTCGATCGCTACGGTGCCCAACTGAGCCAACACGAAAAAACACAGATGATCCGCGCTCAGAACTTCGTCCACGCGAGGCGGAACAAGATAACCCTGCTCTGGAGAATAGGGAAGATAACGTGACATACTCTCTTCTCGTATAAATAACTCCGAAAATCAAGTAGTACTCACACAGACTCTGAAGCCCACGGCTCCCACCCAATTCTCCAACCAAACATCGACGATTGAATATTCCATTCCAATGCTCGATACACGCCGCCAACACGTTAAGCCCTCATTAAGATCATCAGAACTGTGCGATGAAATGCGGCCGAGAGTTGCCTAAGTATCGAAATTCGATATAGCGTCTTCATAGGAAAAGAGAAGGACGTCTTATCGATGAACCTGCTTCGGATCTCCTGCTTCGCGTCCCYGGGAATGCTTGTCTCTGTTGCGTCCTCTGGTGCGCGCGCCCAGGAGGCCGCCGCTCCGCTCACCTTGGCTGCCGTCGTTGACGATGCCGCGAAGAACTATCCCGCCATCCGTATCTCGCAGGAAGAGCTGAACGCCTCGGTCGCCCGCATTCAGCTGGCGCGCACCGCCTATCTTCCGCGTCTCGACGCCACCGCCCAGTTCAATCGCGGAACCCGCAACAACGTCTTCGGAAGCCTGCTGCCGCAGAGCATCATTCCTCCGATGTCCGGGCCGGTAATCGGCACCAACAACGGCGGCTCGGTGTGGGGCAGCGCTGCCGGAGTCCTGATCAACTGGCAGCCCTTTGACTTCGGTACACGCAGCGCCAATGTTCACGCTGCTGAAGCCGCACGCGATCGCGCCGCAGCCGCCAATCTCCGTACACAGCTCGAGGTAGAGACGGCATCCGCCGATGCCTACCTCTCGGTGCTCGCCTCCACGCAGGCGATGAAAGCCGCGCAAACAGCAGTCGATAACTGGGAGACGCTGCGCCAGAGCATCCATGCCCTTGCAGCAGCCGAGCTTCGTCCCGGAGCCGATGAATCGCGCGTCAATGCCGAGAAGGCAGCCGCGGCCAATCAGCTCGCACTCGCGCAGCAGGCCGTCGAGATATCTGCTGCAACGCTTCACAAGTTCCAGAGCGCACCTACCAGCGTGACACCGCAGGCAAAGCTGCTGAGCAGCGTGCCCACGGCTACCGGAGCGGAGAATCCACTCGCCGTCTCAGGGAATCCGCTCATGGCCGAGCGTAAGGCGACAACCGCCGAGAATGCGGCACAGCTCCACGCCATCGAACGAAGCTGGGCTCCGCAGTTCAACCTGGAAGGCGCAGCCTATGGCCGTGGTACCGGAGCAGAGACCGATGGACGCCGTTTGACCGGAACCAACGGTCTGGCGCCCAACATCGGCAACTATGTCGCCGGCATCAACATCGCCTTCCCGGTGCTGGACTTTGCCAGCATGCACGCGAAGGCCGCGGCGCAATCGGCTACGCTACGAGCCGCTCGCGCGAATGAAGATCTGACCGCACGCAACCTGCAGGAGCAGTTTGCCCAGGCACAGGCCGAGCTTCGCGCTTCCGAGACCATCGCACAGAACACACCCACTCAGCTTGATGCTGCGCAGACAGCATTGAATCAAGCCACCGCCCGTTATAAGGCCGGCCTTGTTCCCGTGGATGATGTGGCGCAGGCACAGCGGCTGCAGGTGCAGGCAGAGATCGACAACGCCATCGCCCGGCTGAATGTCTGGCGCGCCTTTCTGAAATTGCAGTATCTCCGGGGCGATCTGCAGCCCTTTCTGCAGGAGGCGAACCGCTAGAGCATTTCTCCTAAGGATGTAGAGCGAAGTTTTGGTAGTTTGCGCCGTTTTCCTTCGAAGAAAACGGCATTCACGGATTTATCCAACACTACAGTGTTAGGAGAATTGCTCTAAAGGAACCGACTCGACATGCGCCTTGTCCTCGCAGCACTCAGCCGTCCGCTTACCGTGATCGTCGCGCTGCTCGCGATCGTCGCCGGCTTCTTTATGGCCGTTGGACGCATGCGGATGGATATCTTCCCGCAGGTCGGCAACCCGGTCATCTACGTTGCCCAGCCCTACGGCGGCATGAACCCCGCGCAGATGGAGGGCTACCTCACCTATTACTACGAGTACCACTTCCTCTACATCACCGGCATTCAGTCAGTCGACAGCAAGAGTGTCCAGGGTGCAGCCCTGATGAAGCTGACCTTCCGCGAAGGCACCAATATGGAGCAGGCGATGGCGGAGACCGTCGGCTACGTCAATCGCGCCCGCGCCTTCATGCCGCCGGGAACGGTGCCGCCCTTCATCACGCGCTTCGATCCGGGCAGCGTCGCCGTCGGCCTGCTGCTCTTCTCCAGCAATACTCACTCGCAGGGCGAGCTGCAGAACTTTGCGCTGAACCAGGTGCGTCCGCTCTTTGCCACGCTTCCGGGCGTCTCCGCGCCGCCGCCCTTCGGCGGCAACCAGCGCACCATCGTGGTCACACTCGATCCGGACAAGCTGAAGCAATACGGCGTCTCTCCGGAACAGGCTATCTCTGCCGTCAGCGCCGGTTCGGTGGTGGCGCCCACCGGCAATCTCTACGACGGCACACTCAACCGCATCGTCCGCACCAACTCTGCCCTGGGGCCTGACCTGGCCGAGCTGATGAGTGCGCCCATCCATCCGCGCTCCGGAGCCAACATCTATCTCCGCGACATCGGCACCGTTGAGAACGGGACCGATATTGTCACAGCGTATGCCCACGTTGACGGCAAGCGCACGGTGTACATTCCGGTCACCAAGCGCTCCGACGCCTCGACACTGGCTGTGATCGCGGCCGTCAAAGCCGCCATCCCCAGCTTCAAGAAGGCGATTCCCGACGACGTGGATGTGCAGCTCGCCTTCGACCAGTCCGGCTATGTCTCCAACGCGATCGGCGGTCTGGTACGTGAAGCCCTGCTGGGAGCGGTGCTGACCGGCCTCGTCGTCTTGCTTTTCCTGCGTGACTGGCGCGGAGCGCTGATCGTCGTTGCCAATATTCCCTTTGCGCTCTTTACTGCCGTGGTCGCGTTGTGGGCTACGGGACAGACCATCAACATCATGACGCTGGGCGGCCTGGCGCTGGCGGTCGGTGTGCTGGTCGATGAAGCCACGGTCGAGATCGAGAACATTCACACGCAACTGATGCCTGGGGTCTCGCGCGCGAAGGCAGTGCTTGAAGCCTGCCGCCGCACTATCATCGCGCGGTTGCTTTCGATGCTCTGCGTGCTCGCCGTCTTCGTTCCCTCGTTCTTCATGCAGGGTGTGGGACGCCAGCTCTTCACGCCGCTCTCGCTGGCGGTGGGCTTTGCGATGATTGCGTCGTACCTGCTCTCAAGCACGCTGGTGCCGGTCTTCGCCGTATGGATCATGTCAGAGACACATCGCGGCGAAGAGCATGAAGGGCGCTTCGGCCGGCTGCGCACCTGGTACGAAGGCTACCTGCAGCGCATCCTCAAGCGCGGACGTCTGATCTATCTCGGCTACTTCGGTGTTTGCGCGCTGTTGCTCTTCCTGCTGGCGCCCACGCTGGGCACAGAGATCTTTCCCGACGCCAACGGCCCGGTGCTGCGCCTGCGCATCAAGGCTCCTGTCGGCACACGTATTGAAGAGACCGAGCCGCAGGTGCTGAAGGCACTCGATCTCATCCGCAAGACAGCAGGCGAACACAACGTCGCTATCACCTCGGACTACGTCGGCGTGCAGCCCTCCAGCTATCCGGTCAACCTGATCCATCTCTTCACCGCCGGCCCGGAAGAGGCGATCGTTCAGGTGCAGCTCGCGCCCGGCCATCCGCAGGATGAGAAGCTGCGCGAAGAGCTCCGTACAGCCTTCCAGAAGCAGATGCCCAATCTCAACGTTGCCTTCGAAGGCGGAGACATCGTCTCGCAGGTGATGAGCTTCGGCTCGCCCACTCCGATCCAGATCGATGTGCAGGGTGTCGACCTCGATCAGGACTATGCCTACCTGGCAAAGATCGAAGCCGAGATGAAGAAGCTGAGCTTCCTGCGCGACATCTCCATCCCGCAGGAGCAGCAGTATCCCACGGCTGAGATCAAGATCGACCGCGACTACGCTGGACAGTTTGGCCTCACCATGGCCGACGTCACTACCTCGCTGATACCGGCGACCGGATCGTCTCGCTTTATCGCACCGAACTACTGGCGCGATCCTCGGACCGGCAATGCCTTCCAGATCCAGGTGCAGCTCCCTTCCAACCGCGTGCAGGGACTGGGAGCGTTGTCGACGCTTCCGCTGATGCGCGAAGGCCAGGCACAGCCGCAGCTCGATCAGGTGGCAAGCCTGAAGTACGGCACCATGCCGGAGATGATTGAGCGCTTCAGCGGACAGCGCATCGTCAGCGTCACCGCCAACCTTCACGGCATTGCACTCGGAGATGCCCGCGGAAAGATCAACGGTATCCTGCAGCATCTTGCCGCGCCTCCTAAGGGAGTGACGGTCGTGGTGCGTGGCCAGGTGCCGGCGCTGGAAGACACCATCTCCGGTCTGCGCATCGGTCTGCTGATCGCCATCGCAGCCATCTTCCTGCTGTTGATGGCCAACTTCCAGTCGCTTCGTCTGCCGCTGGCGGTGTTGTCCACTATCYCCGGTGTGCTGGTGGGCGTGGTGCTGATGCTGCTGATCACCCGTACCACGCTGAACATTCAGTCGTTCATGGGAGCCATTATGGCGGTCGGCATCTCGGTGGCGAACTCCATTCTGCTGATCAGCTTTGCAGAGCACGCCAGACGTGAGAACAAGGATGTCGAAGCTGCTGCCTTCGAAGGCGCTACCGGCCGGATGCGGGCCATCCTGATGACAGCGACGGCGATGATCTGCGGCATGATTCCCATGGCTATAGGTCTGGGTGAGAGTGGAGCACAGACCGCTCCGCTGGGACGCGCCGTGGTCGGCGGCCTGATCTTCTCCACGCTGACGACGCTGACCGTTCTGCCCACCATCTATGCCGCGCTGCAGCGCAAGGCCAAACACGAGTCCAACTCTCCCGCACCGTGCCGCTGACGGCGGAGCTGACGCCGTATCTGCAGACCGACATCGAGGCCCGCGTTCCGGGCTATGTGGAGAAGGTTCTTGTCGATCGTGGAAGCAAGGTGCGCCGCGGTCAGTTGCTGGTCGTTCTCTCCGCGCCGGAGATGGGCTCGCAGACCTCTGCCTCCGAGGCCGGTCTGCATCAGGCCGAAGCGGAAGCGGCACAGGCCAAAGCGTCAGCAGCGGCAGCGGCCAGCACTTACGAGCGGCTGCTGGAGGCATCGAAGACTCCCGGCGCTGTCGCCGGCAATGAGTTGATCCAGGCACAGAAGCAGAAAGAGGCAGCCGAGGCCATCGTGCAGGCCCGCGAAGCTTCAGTAAAGTCGGCAGGGAGCCAGCTGACCTCGACGAAAGAGATGCAGGGATATCTTCGTGTGACCGCTCCCTTCGACGGCATCGTCACCGAGAGGCTGGTTCACCCCGGCATGATGGTCGCCGCAGGCAGTCATCAGGCGCTGCTGCGGCTGCAACAGGTCTCGCACCTTCGCCTGGTGGTGCCTGTACCCGAGAACTACTCAGGCAACATTGCCCAGGGCACGCAGGTCACCTTCCATGTACCGGCGCATCCGGGCAAAAACTATACCGGCAAGGTCGCTCGTATTCCCAACTCGCTCGCCCCGCAGAGCCGCGCCATGATGGTGGAGCTCGATGTCGCCAATGCCGACGCATCGCTGTCGCCGGGCATGTATCCCACAGTGGACTGGCCGGTGGCTGCCGGTGACAACCTGTTGTTTGTCCCGGCGACCAGCGTCGTAACCACGACGGAGCGCACCTTCGTCATCGCTGCACGCGGCGGACATGCTCATTGGGTGGATGTCCGCAAGGGTCCGGTCTCCGGCGATCAGGTTTCCGTTCGTGGAGAGTTGAAAGTGGGCGATACGGTGGTAAAGCAGGCAACCGATGAGATTCGCGATGGCGCTCCCTTGCCTTAGGGTGTGTCATAAATCCTGAAGCGCATTTCAGATCGGCCCTACGGAGGATCAAGCGCTGAAGGCGCGTTCTATACCAGCCTGGGGCAACGCCCCAGGTACGGAGATAGAAAACGGTAAGAGGGCTGAAAGCCCGATCTATAATCGCGAATCGTCACAAAGGAAATAGTTCGTGAAATCGTTGTAGGCCTCTCGAAACGATACATTCGGATTGAAGACCCTTATATAGAGCGGGCCTTCAGCCCTTGACATCTTGTGGGCGCCAAAACCTGGGGCGTTGCCCCAGGCTGGTATAGGTCGCGCCTTCAGCGCTCATACATCTTTCTTCTCAATAACGAATCGGGCTTTAAAGCCCATTTACTTTTACGTCTTTATCAGCGGGCTGAAGCCCGCTGAATACCCCAGCCAGCAAGCTGGCCGGGGACCCCGCTGAATACCCCAGCCAGCAAGCTGGCCGGGGACCCCGCTGCTCCCACCAGTTTCAGTCAACCCGCCTTTCTCAGGACCAAATCTGCTGACGACATCCTCAACGCTCTCGCCAAATATTGTTTAGCGAATTCATGACTCACCACGCTAGCTCTTCGTCACCCGCACAAATAAGTCTGGCGTTTTCTGCCCTCTGACTCTAGGATTACGTCGGCTGCCTTACTTTCGTTACCTTCTTTTTTGCCGTACTTTCCCTGCCGGAGGATTCATGCGCGTTCGTCGATACGAACGTGGGCGTTCCCACGTGTTTTACACACTCTTTCTGAGCACGATCGCCCTCACCTCAACCGCGTTTCTTCCCGCCTTTCGCACGGCAGATGCACAAAGCACAGCCGGCAACCGCGTCTCCCCTGAATTCCGCGAACCGGTTACTCTCGCTACCAAAGACGGTGTGCTCGAGGTCCGCCTGACCGCGCGCCAGAGTGCGGCAACGCTCGATACGTCGGCCAAACCGGTGGAGAACTTTCTTCTCTTTGACTACGAGCTCCTCCACGGTACTGCCTCTGACGGCAAGACGACCGGACGCGGCCTATATCCCGCGCCGACGCTGCAGGTCTATCCCGGTGAGAAGCTAATCGTCCATCTCGACAACGCTCTGACCGGCCTCACGATCGATGACTACTTCAGCCCCCAGTACACCAAGGTCGGGGGAGAAATCCCTCTCTATCCCATTCAGATGAAGTCGTCGCCCCTGAACCTGCATGTCCATGGCGTGCACGTCAGCCCAAAGGGCAATGCAGACAACGTCATGCTCCATATCCCCGCCGGCATGTCGAACACCTATACCTACGAGATCCCCAGGAACATGCCACAGGGAGCGTACTGGTATCACTCGCATCTGCACACGCTAACCGGGCCGCAGACCTACGCCGGGCTCGCCGGACTGCTCTCCATCGGGCGCACCGATGGAGGCCTGCAACTGGTGACCGAGAAGAAGATCCCGGTTCGCAACATGCTGCTGCAGTACAACGGTGTCTTTGATCGCGCCAATGGAGGCGCCGTTCTGAACAACGTGAACTGGGCGCAGTATGTCAACACCGCCACACCGCCGAAGAGCGACGAGCTTGCCAAAGGCACCTATCGTCCCTTGCTCGCGCCGACCAACTTCACCAGATCGAAACCGGGAACGACCTATTTCACCGTCTGGTATGCAGGCCCGCTGTCTGTCCGCAACGACCGCGGCCTGCTGCAAACCATCCCGAGCAACCTGCAGACATTCATCCCGAGCGATCCGAAAACCGGCAAAACGATACCGGCCGAACCATCGCTACCCGATGACAAGCGCGATGTGCAGTTCACCGTAAACGGCCAGTTCGAACCCACCCTCAAGAGCAAGGCAGGGCAGACAGAGATCTGGGTCCTGGCCAATGTCAGTGACTTCGCCTACATCAACCTTCAGCTCACTGAGACCGTGACCGGCCAACACCCGAAGATCGCCATTGTCGGTGAAGACGGCAACCCCTTTCCTGCCGTGCATTACCCGGTCACCGACGACGGCACACGCCTGCTGCTTCCACCTGCCAGCCGTGCCGCCATCGCCGTCACCATGCCGGAGAAGGGCGATCTCATCCTCGAGATGCCTCCCCGCGGCAGCGGCACAAAGACCATCAATGTCCCCGGCGTTCTGTATACCAGCAACGGCACCGAGAATCCGCCTGCTATCCTTGGCAGCCTCAGTGTAGGACCTTCGGCGGTAAGCTACGTCGATGGCTTCTTTGCCTTCCCCACACAGATGCTGCTGAAGGCAGTTCCCTCGCAAGGCAAGGGAGAGACCACAGCCTTTGTCGAAGGACAGAAGCTG
>NZ_JBFRCY010000301.1:0-6050 GCF_052113305.1 Terriglobus sp. YAF25 | reverse complement strand
CTCCAGGCACATAGGTACTGGTGTCACCGATGTTGGGATCGGGGAAGAAGGAGAGGAACTTCTGCGCCACCGCATTGATGGGAACTGCATTCAGCGGGTAAGTACCGCCGTAAGGATTCTTCAGTGTCGTGAGACCTTTGACCTTGGAGAAGTCACCACGCTTCATCGCGGCCGTAGGAACGACGGCGGTATAGGGGCTGGTGCGCGGACTGCGATAGCCCTCATACGTTCCGAAGAAGAAGGTCTTGTCGTGGCCGTTGTAAAGATGGGGCAGAACAACCGGGCCGCCAATGGTTGCACCGTAGTCGTTGGTCACAAGCTTGGGCTTTTGGGTTGATCCCCAGGGTTTAGCGTTCAGACCGGAGTCCTGGTGATACCAGAAGATAGCGCCGTGCAACTGATTGGTACCGCTCTTGGTCGTGGTGGTGACTTCACCGGGTTGTCCGAACTCCGCGGGGTTGAGCACACCATCAACCCGCATCTCAGAGATGGAGTCGCCGGAAGGAAAGGCGTTCTGGATGGGCGAATTACCGCCGGTAGCGCTACGCGTGGTGATGCCATCGACCGTGACATCGGTCTGGAAGGGCAAGCCGCCCTGCACAGAGAAGTTTCCGCCGGAGTCGGTCTGTACACCCGGCAGCGTTTGGATCACAGTCAGCGGGCTGGTGCCGTTGGCACTGGCGCGGTAGTTTGCGGGGAGATCGCGGACAGCCGTCGAGGAGAGCGTAGCGTCGATCGAAGGATTGTCTGTTTCAATCACGCCGGCAGCGGCTGCATCCACGGACGCTTCCTGCGCAATGGTTCCAACGGAGAGTACCGCGTCGGCGCGAAGCTCCTGCCGCGCGGAGAGGCTGAGATTGCGCAGCACTTGAGCATTGAAGCCATCGGCCGTGATCTCGACCTGATAGTTACCGGCGTTCAGCGCATGCAAGAAGAAGAAAAACGAAGCCGAACCGTTTTAGAGCATTTTCCCTGTTGCTGGGCAGCTCGAAAAAGGAGTGCAGCGGCGTTTTCATTGCGGAAAACGCCCATAGATGTGGAAGCCCTACGCTATACCTACAAGGAAAATACTCCATCGTCATAGCTCTCCAAGTTGTGAACATGCAGTGTCATCCGTTATGCAGCAGGATTGCTGCTTCCTGGGGGAAGTTACGGATGCGGTAGGGGTTACGCTATTCGCGGCCTCTGCATGTTCTGAGAAAGGAGAGAGAAAAGATCGTTAAATCGCTACGCAATGTGTGGAGATTTAGGCGGAAATCCAGAATGCTGGATGATTGCGCGATTCCCACGGCCATTCCGACATATACACTCGCAGGCTCGGCATGAAGCCGTACTAACGAGACCGTCTACGAGTGCTGCGAGATGGAGAGGAGATTGCCGTCGGGATCTTTAAACCAGGCGACCTTCGCTCCATCGGGAGAGCTCCATATCCCAATGCCATCCTGCTGAAGAAAGCTGTACCGCTCAAAGGTGATGCCTTTCGCGGAGAGTTGGCCTGCGAAGTCACCGATGTCATCGACCTTCCAGCCCAGGATGGTAAAAGGCTGCGGCTTGAACTCCGACGCTTTGGCAATACGAAGCATGACGCCATTGGCATCGAAGACGAGGGCGAATCCGTCGTCCGATACAAAACGCAGACCGAGTGTCTGCTCGTAGAAGCTACGGGCTTTTCTGAAGTCTTTCGTGGGAACAAAGGCGATGACAGGTTGTGAACCGAGCATGGCAGGGTGCCTCTTGGCCTATCAGCATAGGGCAAGTGGTGTGAAGAGGCAAAAGATGATTGACGGAGTCCAGAGTCTAAATCTGCGAATGCCGTTTTCTTCGAAGGAAAACGGCGCAAACAGTCAAAGCTTCGCTCTACGCCTTCAGGAGAAATGCTCCAGCGTTGCGAGATGGAGCACCGGGAGGACAAACAAACCACCTGTAACTTTCAGCGAAGGCGAATTTGTCGATACGCCTAGCGATCGTTGAAAGATCGGATGGCAAGCAGTTCGGCGTTGAAAGAGGTTCCGCTGAGGCGCGAGGTCTTTAGGACCGCTTCGAAGTATGGGATCTCCCTCGATCCGGTCCGAGCTCGCAGGCTGAGGATGCCCTTTTCCGAGGTGAGGAATTCGGCTGCGGCAGCCGTGGCATCCGAGTCGGTGCCGGCGAGCATGATGGCTTTACCGGTACGGCCTGGGTTGGGAAGGTAGTCAACGACGCAGTAGGCCGTAATAGCGTTGCGATCCATTACCGGAGCGTATTGGGTGTCTTCGCCTGCGATCGGACTGCGGTTTTTCACATAGGCCTGGTTGTGCGCGCCGTCGTACTCCAGACTGAAGTTCAACTGTTCATCAAAGAGGCGGACCCAGGGATTAGCCTTCTTGCCGCCGATCAGAATGACGTTGTCGCGTTTGATGGAGTCGGCTTCGTAAAAGCGCGCCAGGGTAAGGCGGAGGCGAGGTGCGATGGGCGCGAGGTTCAGGATCTGTTGGGCTGCGTGGAAGTCCCCCAGCGTCACCAGGTTGTGGTTGAAGATGGTCTCCAGATCCTGCCGGCGTTCGGGAGTCATCTCCTCGGAGCGATGGATGTAGTTGCGGTCGAGATAGTCGCTGAGCGTAAGGGGCTTGCCGCGCATCTCTTCGCTCATGCTGACAGAGGCATCGGGAAGGACGATGTCGGTCTGTGTAGCAGCTTGCGAGAACGTGGTCCAGAAAGCGGCCGTGGCAGGACGCTCTGCCCATGGGTCGGTCTTCTTCCGCAGGCCGTAGTTTTGCCAGAGCAGAATGCCGCAGGCTATGGCAAGCACACCGCAGAGGCTGACCCAGAGCCAGATGCGCGAAGCGGGAAGAGCCTCCACCGGCAGAGCGGATGGAGGAAGCTCCGGCTGCTCCGGCGAGGAATGAAACGTATTCTCCGCGGGAGCTGTCCGCCAGCGGAAGACCGGGAGGTAGCCTCCACGCGGAATGGAAAAGACCAGAGGCTCGGTCGCACCCTCGGTCGCGAAGTAGGTCTCGATGCGGCGGCGGAGCTCGGTCGCGTTGACGCGGACGATATTGTCCTGGCTGCGGTCGTAACTGGCGGAGCGGCCGAAGACCTGGACGCCGATCTCCTGCTCGTGGATCTCGGGAGCATTGGGTTTCAGGGACTCGTGACCGACATAAAGAAGGAAGTCGCGGAGACGAGCCGCCCGAGCGAAGTAGGAGCTGGCGGCGACGCGATCGATGAGAGCGCGGCGGACAGAGAGCTCCGGGAGAGGGGCTTTTGCCTCCTCTTCATCTACTACGATCTCCGACCTTGCTGCCATTCTGCTACCTAAAACGGGGTGTGTTTCACGAGCATAGCACCAGGTGTCCGCATTCAAACACTTTATCTTTAACTCACTGATTCCAAAGGCAATGGACGAGTCTTAACAGGTTAGGTTTACCTGTGGTCTTCCGGTAAATTAACTTGTCTGTCGTTTTCGCAAAAAAAGAGGATGGCTGCCATTCAAAGAAACACTTTTTGGAGGCAGTTCATGCAGAACCAACCCATCTTTGGGAGAAGGCGATTCCCTGCCCTGCTCCTGATTCTTCTCCTTGCCGTTCCCCTGGGGTATGCGCAACGCTACCTGGGGTCAATCCAGGGACAGGTCACCGACTCGACCGGAGCCGTCATTCCTGGAGCCGAAGTGGTCGCGGAAGAGACGTCCACCCATTTCAAGACGCTGGCCAAAACAAACGGAGCCGGCGCGTATACGTTTGCCTCGCTTAACCCAGGAACCTACACAGTAACCACCACGGCTGGTGGCTTCAAGTCCACGAGCCATACCGGTGTGATTCTGACCGCCGGCAACCTGCAGCAGATCGACTTCCAGATCGAGCCGGGAGCCGCAACGGAAACGGTCAATGTTGCGGCAAGCTCCAATACTCTTCTGGATGCGGGCTCGCCGAACATTGCGACAACCCTGAGCACGCAGGAGGTTACCGACCTGCCGAACGTGGGCCGCAATCCCTTTGTGCTGGCGACCCTGGCGGCGGGCGTGATCAATACCGGATCGGGCGGCTACTTCCAGGGCAAGTCCAGCCAGTTCACCAACCCCTTCTCAGGCGTTGCGGTACAGGTCACGACCAACGGCAGCGGCGGCCACAACCGCCTGACGCTAAACGGCATTCCTGATGACCCGGCCGAACGCCTTTCGGGCGCTTCGTACACCGGCTTTGTTCCGTCACCCGAAGCAGTGCAGGAGGTGAAGGTGCAGACCTCCATCTTCGACGCACAGATCGGCCACGGCAACGGAACCGTGACCAACACGGTTGTCCGCAACGGAACCAACGCCTACCATGGCGCCGCCTATTACTCCTTCCAGAACACCTATCTGAATGCGAACACCTACGAGAAGGCTCCGAACAAGGCAGCCCGCAATAACGACCAGTTGAGCCAGACGGGCCTTGTCTTCGATGGACCGGTTCGGATTCCGTTCCTGTACAACGGCCAGGACAAGAGCTTTTTCCTGGTTGCATTTGAACGCTATGCCTCACATACGGCGATCAACTACACGTCGCGTGTACCAACCACCGCGGAGCGTGCGGGCGACTTCTCAGCCCTGTGCACCGGCGGCTTCAACACCAGCGGCCTGTGCCAGTCGGGTGTGCAGCTTTACGATCCGAATTCACCGGTCGACTCCAGCGGCAACCGCACTGTTTACTTTGCCAATAACAACATCGCATCGCGCATCAACTCCGCCTCATCGACGATCGCCTCATACTTTCCCACTCCGAACGTGGCCGGCGCGACCGCGCTGACAATTCCGAACTACATCTCGACGCAGACCTCTTATCCGAGCACCTATCCGTCGTTCATCGTCCGCTTCGATCAGGCAATTGGAAGCAGGAACAAGCTGTCGGCAATTCTGTTCCGCTCCGGATTGACGCAGAACTACCCGATGCAGGGCTTCCCGAAGGGGATCGGACCAACGGGCTATGGGTACAGCGTGTATCGCAACAACCGTGGCGGAAGCCTCGACGATGTGCACCAGTTCTCTCCGACGCTGGTACTGGACTCCCGCATCGGTGTCMTGTGGCATCCATTCGGCTTGACGTATCCGGGTAACCAGAACTTCGATCTTTCGTCGATTGGAGTCTCGAGCACAGGTCTGCCGTACACCTCGTTTCCCGGCATCAGCTTCAGTTCTGACAGCTATGCCGGTCTGGCAGCCGGTGCAGGTGGCCAGGTGAGCACGAACATGACGGCGGCGTGGGCCGAGGTCCTGACCAAGAGCGTGGGCCGTCATACGCTGCGAATTGGCTTCGACGGCAACCTGATCCGTTACAACGTCCAGAACCCGCAAAGCGGATTGGGGGCATTCAACTTCGACCGCCGCTTCACACAGAAGAACTCAGTCAGCGTGAACGTCGGATCGGACGCAAGCTCTGGCGACCCATTTGCGTCGTTCCTGCTGGGAGCGCATTCTTCGGTGAGCTACAACATCCAGGCAGCATTCGCCCTGCAGCAGATTTATATCGCTCCGTTTGTGCAGGACGATTGGCGCATCACTCCGAAGCTGACGCTGAATCTGGGCGCGCGTTGGGATTATGAGTCGCCGTTCACGGAGCGCTACAACAAGATGGTGACCGGCTTCTGCACCACCTGCCAGAATCCGCTGCAGGCGTCCGTCACGGGTCTGACGCTGAATGGCGGTCTGCAGTACACCAGCAGCAACAACCGCTTCCCCTATCCTCGTGACTGGAATAACTTCCAGCCCCGCGTGGGTCTGGCCTATCAGGCAACCAATGCAACGGTGGTGCGCGGAGGCTTCGGCATCATCTACTTCAACACACTGGAGTCGCCGGTCGGCACCGGCTTCAGCCAGACGACCAGCTACAACAACTACAGCACCAGCGCTCCGCTGAATTCGCTGAGCAATCCGTTTCCTTCAGGCGTAACGCTGCCGACCGGAAGCTCGCTTGGACTTGCAACCTCGCTTGGACAGAGCGTCAGCTATGTCGACCAGAACCACGTGCAACCGAAGAGCGCGCAGTGGTCAGCCAGCGTACAGCAGCAACTGGTGGGCAACACCGTGCTGCAGGTAG
>NZ_JBFRCY010000300.1:0-5622 GCF_052113305.1 Terriglobus sp. YAF25 | reverse complement strand
AGGTAGAGCGGCTTGAAGCGGGCAATCTCGGCGGTCATCTCGAGAGAGTCGAGATACTCGCCGTAGTCGGCGAACTTGGACTCGAAGGCGGCTCGCTGAGAGTTCTCCTGGTAGAGGGCGGCGCGCTCGATGTCTTCCTTGGAGAAAGAGGTTTGCTCGAAATAGCGGCCTGCTTCGATGACGCGGGCGTAGTGCGAGACTTCGCTGCCGATGTTGGGGACGGCGATGCCTGCGACCTGGCCTTCGACGATGGCGCGCTCGGCGGGGTTATCGTCGACGAAGACGAAGGAGTCGGCGCCGAGGTTGAGCTCTCGGGCGATGGCCTCGATGTTCTGATGCTTCGGGTCCCAGTTGGCCTTGAAGCAGGAGATGTGCTCGAGTTTCAGGACAGAGTCGGGATGCTCAAAACCCTGCTTCGCTATCTCCTCGTTGTTCTTGGAGTGTTGTCGAGGTCAAGGACGAGGACCTTGCGGGTTTTGCCATAGATACCGCGGACGAGGGCGGCGAGTGACAGGGCGAGGGCGTGAGATCCCTCGGGGGTGGTGTGGAGCTTGTAGGAGAACCAACGCTCGGCGTCGAACCAGCGATCGAGGCCGACGCGGGCGGYGATGGTGGCTACGTCGTTGATGAGGAGCTTGTTTGTGGCAGACGCTGCGAAGGCGCGATTGAGCTCATTGACGAAGCGGGTGTGGCCACCGGGGAGCGATGCATCGAGATTGCCGAGGATGGTTTCAATGGGCGGCTCGAAGTTGTTCTGGATGATGGTGCAGTTGAGCTTTTCGCCGAGGGAGGTCCAGATCTGCCGGTAGCGGTGGAGCTCTGCTTCGAGGTACTGGGTGAGGTCGGCCTCGGTGGCGTTGATGGGCGGGAAAGCCTGGATGTCGCGGACGGAGGTGTGGAGGTAGACGATGTCCGGGGCGAAGGCAATGAGGGCCTCCGGGGAGTGCACGGCGTCCACGTAGAAGCGGCCGTACTCCGCCTGATGCAGGGCAGGAAGGAACCCGGATTCGAGGAGATGGAGCTCGAGCAGATCGGCGACTTCATTCGTCGTGCCGCCGCCCAGGATGGCAATGCGGACCGGGCGGAGGTGAGGGCGGGCAGAGAGCCGTCGCTTCAGGCCCTTTCGCTTCATGAGGATGTCCTCAAGGGCGAAGGTGGAGAGAAGGGGGACTTCGGTGTCGCTCATAGGACCAAGGATACCGTGTTCGAGCCGGTTCAGGCCTTTGGGCTCCATCCGGCCCGGCTCCCTTGAACGCACCTTCACGGGTTCGAATCCCGTTGGGGACGCCAAAATAATGATGTTGTTGGACATCCCCGCCGCCCGCACAAAATGACCAGACGTCACCTGGCGAGCCAATTCTTCGCTCCGCAAGCTATACTTTTCGCGAACGAGGCCTTCGCGACTAGCGAAGGGAAAAGTTCCGCATAGAAAAGGGGCTCTTGAAGCGGGCATGACGAGAACACGAGCGATTCTGCTGTCAGTAACTGGCCTGCTCTGTTTGTCCGCGCTGCCTGACGCGTTCCATTTCCAGCCCGTCCTCGTCGCCGCTCAGGAGCCGGAGTACCATCCCCAGCAGCTGAGCCAACAAGCTCCACCCCCTGCCCGTCGCCCCCGTCGCCGTATGGACTCGCACACTGCACTCGGCCTCGGGCGTCTGCCTGACGCTGAAGCTGCCAAGCGCGGCGAGCCGCTCTACAACCAGAACTGCAACGCCTGCCATGGCGAAGGTGCACGCGGGGGCATCGGCCCCAACCTCGTCCGCTCCGTGCTGGTGCTGCATGACGATGACGACTCTGAGATCGCCAAGGTCATTCGCGGTGGTCGCCCTCAGGCAGGCATGCCTCCCTTCAGTCAACTCACCGACCAGCAGCAGCACGATATCGCCGAGTACCTGCACCAGCTCGTTGAGTTAGCTGCCAACCGGGGTCTCTATAAAGGCGCCGAGACCATGACCTCCGGCAACGTCGACAAGGGTAAAGCCTTCTTCGTTGCCAACTGTGCCTCCTGCCATTCCGTCACTGGTGATCTCGCCGGCATCGGAACGAAATACTCGCAGCCTTCGGCTCTTATCATGCGCATCGCGTGGCCCGCCGATCACGGCCCAGTCACCGCAAGCGTCACCACCCTTGAGGGACACAAACTCACCGGCACCCTCGAGCACTACGACGACTTCGAGACCACGCTTAAGACCGACGATGGCAAAACCTCCACGTGGAGCACCGACTCCGTGCACGTTGAGATCCCGGACAAGCTCGCCGGTCACCGTGCTCTGCTGCCCAGGTACTCCGACAACGACCTCCACGACCTGACCCGTTATCTACTGACAATCAAATGAAGCCGAAGACCCTGCTCACATCCCGCTTCTTATGCACGGCACTCTTCGGGGCACTCACCGCCGCGTCTCTCAGTATCTCCGCGTTCGCGCAGGAGACCGCAGCCCCCGCTCTTGATCCCAAGGCGCTCACACTCTTCTCCAAACCCGCCGACGTATGGCCCACCTACAACGGCGACTACTCGGGGCGCCGCTACATTTCGCTCGATCAGGTCAATCAAAAGAACATCACCGACCTCAAGGTGAAATGGAAGTACAAGATCGATGGTGTCACCATTCGCGGCAGCGGGAACCCCACTATTAAGTCCACGCCTTTGATGGTAGGTGGCGTCCTCTACTTCACCGTCCCCGACCACGTGTTCGCAGTCGATGCCCGCACTGGCAAGGAGCGCTGGCATTACGACTTTGAAGATCACGGCGGTCACGTCCTCGGGCAACGCGGCGTGGGCATGTACGGCAAGTGGATCTATTTCCTCACTCCCGACGGCTGGTTCATCTCGCTCGATTCGGGAACAGGAAAAGAACGTTGGCGCAAGAAAGTCGCTGACGAGAAGCTGCAGTACTTCACCACGATGGCGGCTGTTATGGTGAAGAACCACATCATCATCGGCGTCGGCGGTGATGCCATGGATGTGCGCGGTTATCTCGAGTCGCGCGACCCGGAGACCGGCGAGCTGCAATGGCGGTGGTGGTCCGAACCGAGGAAGATGGGAGATCCCGGTTCCGAGACCTGGCCGACGCAGGCTGCCATGGATCACGGCGGCGGCATGACCTGGATGCCCGGCACCTATGACCCCGAACTGAACCTGATCTACTGGGGCACCGGCAACACCAACCCGGTCTATGCCGGGCAGAGCCGCAAGGGCGCTAACCTTTACACCGACTCCATCGTTGCGCTCGATCCCGATAGCGGCAAGATGAAATGGTACTTCCAGGGCTCCCCGCACGATACCCACGACTGGGACAACGTCGAGACTCCGATCCTGTTCGACATGACCATCGACGGCAAGCCGCGCAAGCTGCTGGCTCAGGCCGCCCGCTGCGGCTACTTCTTCGTGCTCGACCGCGAGACCGGTAAGAACCTCGTTTCAAAGCCGTTCACCCTCACGGCCAACTGGTCCATGGGACTTGATAAGCGTGGCCAGCCCATTCCCAACCCGGATAAGGACCCCAAGGTCGACGGCTCGATGGTCGACGTACCTGCAAACGGGGCCACCAACTGGCCCGCGCCAAGCTACAGCCCGCAGACCGGACTCTTTTACGTGAACGCCAGCGAAGGCTACAGTATCGCCTGGCTGTATGACACTTCGAAGGACCCCCAGGGGTACGCCGGTGGAGCGAGCGGCCGCATCGACTCCAAGTCCTCTCTGATCGCTCTGGATACGAAGACCGGCGATGTCCGCTGGAAACACGTCGCGAAGTCCGGCGAAGGAGAGGGAGGCGGCATGACCGGGGGCATCCTCACCACTTCGGGCGACCTGCTCTTTACCGGAGACTCAGACCGCCTCGCCGCCTTCGATCCAGCGAACGGAAAGATCCTCTGGTCTTCGAAGCTGGGAACTGCCGTGAGCAACGGCCCATCTACCTGGGAACTCGACGGGACTCAGAACGTCATCGTCGGAGCGGGCGATACTCTCTACAGCTTTACGCTGGGCGGAAAGTAGATCGTCCTGCATCAAAAATCACGCTTCTTTCAGAAGTTGTAAGAATTGCAAAATGGTTCTAGCTGGCTCGCCAAATTGAGAACGCCGATCGCCCTTAGGAGGCAGCATGAAGGTGTTGCGACGGTTCGTTGTTGGCTTGGTTGCTGGCGAATGTTTGTCTACCTGCGATAGCGTCAAACCACGTGGTCTCGTATCGCGATCCGGAATTCGCCATTGATTCCAGCTGTAGGTCGAACGAACTGGAGCTACGATCGCCATGAAGCCTATCTTCTTAGCACTGTTCCTGCTCGCGACATCCATGCTGGGGCAGACACCATCAGCGCCCCATAGCCGGCAATCCTGGTGCCTTTGCACAGCGAAGGTGCGCAGAACGATCGCCTTCGCCGAGGGTAAGCTGTATTCCGAGAGCTGGATGGATGGGAGCAACAGCCGTGAACTACAGAGGGGCTTAAGACCCGCTGAGTTCCGTGTGACGTGGAACGGCCAGGAGGTGGCCAGCACGGACGGCGAATGGTCGCTGCATTCCGCGCACAAGCAGCCAAACGCTGACGGATCCTGGGAACTGGATTTGATGCTGACGCATGGGACGCTTGAGGTAACGAAGTCTTACGTGGTCTACCCCGGAAGCTCCATCATTCGTGAATGGGCAACTTACAAAAATACAGGGCCGGCCGCTGTTGACATTTCCGATCCCCACTTTTTAGACATTGGCACGCAGCTCGGCGACCTGGGCACCATCGACCTGGATTGGATGACGGGTGGTGAGAACCGGCCGGGATCGTGGATGCTGAAAACTGAATCGCCGAGTGCGGGCCGCGACCGAAACTTCGACTCGTACGATCCCTTCCCTGGCGCGACGAATTCCAGATTCGGATTCAAAATGGGCAGCGCTACCTATGCCCCCTGGTTCGCGTTATTCGATCGCGCGCAGCAAGAAGGAATCGTGGTTGGCTTCGACTACTTCGGCCGATGGGCTTCCAGCTTCAGGCCCAATGCAGATCAATCGATATCGATGCAGTTGAAAGTCGCGGGCTACCATCAGTCGCTGGCGCCGGGTGCTTCGGTGACGACGCCGAAAGCATTTACCGGTATCTTCCGTAACGATCTGGACAACGCCGGCAACGAAGTTCTGGACTGGCAGTATCAGTATCTGTGGGACTACACGCGGGCTGGCTGGTTCCCTGCCATCCGCATGGCGGGCTGGTGGTCGAATGGGACGCCTTGGAAGGATCCGGGGAATACCTGGGTTGGCGGCAATGGTGACGCCGCATCCGCATTCCGCAAAGTTTTTCGCTTATCGGACCTGATGAGCGAGGTCGGTGCAGATGTCTATCACCGTGATTGGGGCTGGTGGGACCGCGCGGGCGACTGGGGTGGCCCCGACTTCCGAACGATGGGCGAATATTTGCGGAAGCATGACATGGGGCAACTTGTTTATGCCTTCATCTATACGGTGGACAAGCGCTCCAAAGTGGCACAGGAGCATCCGGACTGGCTTTTGAGCAACACGCTGGACATGTCGAACCCGGCAGTCGTTCGCTTCCTTGAGGGCCAGTTGGACGAATTTGCAAATCGGTTTGGTCCCTTCGAATGGCGCAATGACAGCACCCCCACCGCGACACGCG
>NZ_JBFRCY010000299.1:0-10117 GCF_052113305.1 Terriglobus sp. YAF25 | reverse complement strand
CATCAGCTACCGCGATGTGCGTCTGCTGCAGGGCTTTGTCGCCGAGCGCGGAAAGATTGTTCCCCGCCGCCTGACGGGCGTTTGCACCACTCACCAGCGCAAGCTCAGCGCGGCCATCAAGCAGGCTCGTAACATCGCCCTGCTGCCGTTCGCGGCTCGCTACTAAGCAAAGAGATCAGGAGAGATTCAAATGGAAGTCATTCTGAAGGAAGATATCCTCAAGCTCGGCCACCGTGGCGACGTCGTGAAGGTTGCCGACGGCTATGGCCGTAACTATCTGCTGCCGCAGAAACTCGCGATCGAGGCGACTGCAGCGAACAAGGCCGTCATCGAGCAGATGAAGGGCTCGGCTCTGCGCAAGTCCGCGCGCGAGAAGGGCGATGCCGAGACGCAGGCCACCAGCCTCAACAACGCCGAGCTCGTCTTCGAGCGCAAGGTTGGCGAGGGCGACCACCTCTTCGGTTCGGTTACCTCCTCTGACATTGCCCAAGCTCTCGAAGCGCAGGGCTTTACCGTTGACCGCCGCAAGATCGCTCTGGACGAGCCGCTGAAGACCATCGGCGAGTTCCACGTGCCGATCAAGCTGCACCGGGAGGTTTCGGCTCACGTCAAGGTTGTCATCAAGAGCGACAAGCCGGAAGAGGTTATCTCCAGTGCCGCTCCTGCGGACGAGCCGGAGACGGTTGAGGCTGAGTAAGCCCTTCTGCACAGGCAAGACACGAAGGCCGCCCGACAGGGCGGCTTTTCTGTTTGTGTTGGTGAAATAGAGCATTTTCCCTGTAGGTGGGATGAAGGGCTTCCGCATCTATGAGCGTTTCCCGCTATGAAAGCGCCACTGCAGGCCCCGTTCGGGATACCCAGAAGGAGGGAAAATGCTTTAATCCGAACACTTCTTCTGTCTTCACGGTCTATGACTGTAGACCTTCAGGTCCATGACCGTAGAAAGGACAATGAATGGGTTCGCCTGCTTTGCAACTCGGAATGCGCCGCGAACTTATTGCCGACTTGATTCTGGTGCGCAAGAACGAATGGGATGCGGTCTTCGCCGGGCTTGTCCAGGAACATGCGCGGCTGTTGTATCGAATCGCCTATGCCGTGGTGAGAAATCAGCAGGATGCGGAAGACGCCGTGCAGGATGTCTTTCTCAAGGCCTATCGCGCACAGCCCAATCCGCAGGATGCACGTGCATATCTGGCGCGGGCGGCGTATCGGTCGGCTCTCGACCGGCTGCCGCGCAAGGATACGCGAGCTTTTGCCGAGCATGAGGACTTTCCCGCAGGAACGGCGTCTCAAGAAGATCTCGCCGCTGGATGGAGTGAACAGCAACGGCTGCATCGCCTGATCGATGGCTTGCCTGGAGAGCTGCGACAGCCTCTGTTGCTGACAGCGATTGAAGGCCTCACGTCGCGCGAGGTCGCAGCCATGTTGGGTATTCCCGAGGGCACGGTGAGAACGCGTACACAGCGGGCAAGGGAAGAGCTGCGGAGACGATTGGAAAGGAGGAAGGCGTGATGGAGGAGTTGGACGATCTGCTTCACCGTGAAGCGAATGCGGAACCGCTGCATGGATTCGAAGAACGCATCCTGCAGCGTGTTGCCTCGCAACGGGACCGCCGGTCCTTGTGGGTGTGGGCAGTTGGAGCGGCTGCGATCTGCGCCGCGGGCGTTGTGATCTGGACGGCGCGGTCTCCGAAGCCGCTTGAGCAGAAGCCTGCCATTGCAATCGTGCAATCGCCGAGGGCAGGCGCTCTTGCGTCTTTGCCGATGAAGTCTTTGCCATCACCGTCAGTGCCTTCCCGCCATGCCCGGAAAGACCGTCCCGCTGCTGAGGCTGTTCTCGCTACCCGTGGGGAAGAGAAGCTTCCCAAGCTTGATGTCTTTCCTTCGCCTGTCAGAGATACGACGGCGCATCGCGATGCTGTCGCCTTGTCCGATCCCCGGGTGGTGCAGGCCGCGGCCGAACTCAAACAACGGCAGGAAGAGCCGATCGAGATTGCTGAAATTCACATTGCACCGTTACCTGAGGAGACCCAATGATCCGCCGATTGAAATCATGCACCTTGTTCCTTCTTGTCGTTCTCACTCTCTGCTGTGCCGCACCTGCTCAAGAGGCAGCTGCCAAGGACACGGCTCCATCCGGACCAGCGACGCGCCATCTCTTGAAGTTTGTCGTGAAGGAGCTCGAGGGTGGAAAGGTGATCAACAGCCGTGAGTACTCGACGTATCTGGCCGGCGGTTCGAAGGAGACGGCGGGAACTTCATCGATCCGCACCGGCAGTAAGGTGCCAATTCCCTTCAGTTATGAGACGGCGAAGCCAAACACTACGCAGATCACGTACATCGACGTTGGCGTGAATATCGATATCCGGGAAGACCGCGTGGAAGATGGAAAACTTTATTGTTTCATCAAGGCTGAATTCACAAGCATCGATTCCAGCACGAACGCTGAAAACAGCGTTTTCCCCAGAATAGTCCGGCAGAATTCCTGGAGCTCTCCAATCTTTGCTCCCCTTGGCAAGCCCATCACACTCTTCTCGTCCGACGATGTCGCTTCCAAGCGCACGATGCAACTGGAGCTGACCGCGACCGAAGTCAAATAGGCAAAGTCGCAGCCGTCATCAGGAGAGCACCTCTGTTTAGAAGCGGCATTTCAATGCGAGTTGAATCTGCCGTTGCTGCGATCGGGTGCTCTGGTAATGGTTGATATCAGGCGCTCTTGCGGAAACGGTTGACTCCAGCCTGAGCATCTTCCCGCTTGTCGGCTACTTTATGCTGCCGTGCCGACTCCTCACTTACGGAGTGAGATGTGATTCCCTGCTTCTCACCTTCGGGTGTGCGCGTATTGAGCTTACCGACAGGCGCCTGTGAGCTCTGTGCTGAGTGGCGTTCAATCTGCCGCTGATCGGTGTACAGTGGCGCCCGGTCTTCGCCCATCTGAGCTCCGTCACGGTTGACATAAGCCCTTTGCCTAATTTTGCGATCTCCTTGGTCAGACGTTCGGTCTCCGCGGCCACATCGATCTGGCGCTCGTAGACTACCGCTACATCGAACTTCGGCGTGTTGCGAACGTTGGCTCCACTCAGCGCACCTTCCATGAAATCGACTGCGTCGACACGCGCGAGGCGCGAAAGCATCTCGCGGTTGGAATCGACCAGAGCGACGACATGGTTGTCGGCGAAGACGCGGATCGGTGCGAACTCCTTCTCGGGCACAGCAGCATCTTTGCGCAGGCCGCGGATGGAGACGATGAGATCCTGCAACAGTGCCATGTTTTCTTCCGCATCCTTGTAGGAGGGAAAGTCGCTCGCCTGCGGATAACGCGTCAGCGCAATCGATTTGGCGTACGGCTCGTTGTCGTACAGCGCATGCCACACCTCTTCCGTGAGGAAGGGCATGAACGGCGACAGCAGCCGCAGTGCGGCTTCGAAGACACCTACGAGCGAGGCCAGTGTAATCGCCGTCTCAGCGTTGCCCGGACGATCGAAGTTCAGCCGCAGCTTCACCAACTCCAGATACCAGTCGCAGAACTCGCCCCAGAAGAACTGGTAGACGGCCGCTGAGGCCTCATCGAAGCGGTAGCTGTTCAGTGCTGTCTCCACCTCGGCGCTTACAACGGAGAGACGAGCGAAGATCCAGCGTGTCTCCAGCGGAGTCTCTGCCGGCAGCACGGTCACAGGCAGGTTCTCGCCCAGACGGATCTTGTAGCCAGCTTCCTTTGCCTTTTCAATCTGCATGAAGAGGAAGCGGGCCGCATTCCAGATCTTGTTGGCGAAGGCGCGATATCCCTCGGTGCGCTGCTCGTTGAAGGCGATGTCGGTTCCGGGCGAGGCTTGGCTCGCCAGCGTGTAACGTACGGCATCGGTGCCAAAGCGCTCAATGATCTCGATCGGATTGATCACATTGCCCTTGGTCTTTGACATCTTCTGGCGATCGGCATCGCGCACCAGGCCGTGGATATAGACCTCTTTGAACGGCACTGCATCTTTCAGCGTGCGCTTGCTGCCGTCGGCCATGGGGACGTCGAGCATGAAGTGACATCCCAGCATGATCATGCGGGCCACCCAGAAGAAGAGGATGTCGAAGCCGGTGACCAGCAGTTCGGTGGGATAGAAAGCTTCCAGCGCCGCACCCGCCTCCGGCCATCCAAAAACGGTGAAGGGCAACAGGCCGGAGGAGAACCATGTGTCCAGCACATCAGTCTCCTGCTCCAGCTCATCGTTGCCGCATGCTGTGCAGGCAACCGGAGTCWCCCGCGCAACGGTGATGCCGGAGCACTTCGGGCAGTGCCATGCGGGAATGCGATGTCCCCACCAGAGCTGACGCGAGATGCACCAGTCGTGGATGTTGCGCATCCACTCGAAGTAGGTCTTCGCATACATCTCCGGCGTAAACCGGATGTGGCCTTCCTCGACGGCAGCAATGGCCTTGTCCGCGAGCGGCTGAATCTTGATGAACCACTGTTTCGAAAGACGCGGTTCCACGATCGCCTTGCAACGGTCGCAGCGGCCGATGGAGTTGGTGTGGTCCTTGATGGCGACCAGGTTCCCTTTGGCCTCCAGATCGGCGACGACCTGCTCGCGCGCGGCGTAGCGGTCCAGGCCGTTGTAGGGCGAGTCCGGCAGAAGGATGTGCGCGGTCTCGTCCATGATGTTCAGGTTCGGCAGGTTATGACGCTTGCCGATCTCGAAGTCATTGGGATCGTGTGCAGGCGTCACCTTTACCGCGCCTGTGCCAAACTCCGGATTTGCCCAGTCATCGGCGACTACCGGAATCTCACGGCCGACCAGCGGCAGCACCAACATCTTTCCGATCATCGCTTTGTAGCGTTCGTCGATCGGATTCACGGCGACAGCAACGTCACCCAACATCGTCTCCGGACGTGTGGTGGCAACGGTGATCGAGCCGGAGCCATCAGCCAGGTCATAGCGGATGTGATAGATCTTGCCGGCCTGCTCTTCGTGCACCACTTCCAGGTCGGAGACGGCGGTCTGCTGCTGCGGGCACCAGTTCACGATGTACGATCCGCGATAGATCAAGCCCTGTTCGTAGAGACGGACGAAGGCCTCCCGCACCGCAGTGGAGAGGTTTTCGTCCATGGTGAAATACTCGCGTGACCAGTCGACGGAAGCGCCAAGGCGCCGCATCTGTCCGGTGATGGCGCCACCGTACTCCTGTTTCCACTGCCAGACTCGCTTCTCAAAGGCTTCGCGCCCGAGCTGCTGGCGAGTCGTGTTCTCTGACGCAAGTTGGCGCTCCACCATCATCTGGGTGGCGATGCCGGCGTGATCGGTACCCGGAACCCATAGAGAACGCTCACCCTTCATGCGGTGCCAGCGGGCAAGGATGTCCATCTCCGTCTGATTAAGCATGTGGCCCATGTGCAGGCGGCCGGTGACGTTGGGCGGCGGTAGAAGCTGGACGAACTTTTTCTCGCCGACAGAGGTACCCGAAGGCGGGGTTGGTACGTCGAACAGACGTTCTTCAATCCAGTACCGGGCCCAGCGTTCTTCAATTGATGTCGGATCGTAAGCTTTTGCGAGTTCCTGCGGCATGTCTATGTCCGGCGTGGCGCATGTTTGTGTGCACCATGAAGCGCACAGGGCCAAAGTTCAATTTTAGTACGAGCCGCCGGTGCTCACGGTAGAATCGGGTGCACCGCGGAGGAGTAGGTTCCATGCGCCGTCTACCGATTCTTGCTGCTGTTTCGCTTCTATCCATCTCCGCTGTCGTGGCACATGCCCGCAGCTCTGAAGATCGTGCAGGAGTTGGAAACCAGATTGTTGTGGAAGAGAACCAGACCGTGGGCGATATCGCCTGTGCTTTCTGCGATGTTGTTGTGCATGGACGCGTCACCGGCGATGTCGCGATAGCCTTCGGCAAGCTGGAGGTCGATGGCGGCAGATCCATCTCCGGCGATGTAGCCGCATTTGCCACCCCCATCACGCTGGAGGAGGGGTCCAGCATCGGCGGCGATCTTGCGACGATTGGGGGAAGCTACACGGAAAAAGGCGCAACGGTGCACGGAGACCGTCTTATTTCGTCCAGCCCGCTCTGGATCTTGATTCCGTTGGCGCCAATCCTCTTCTTTGCCGCACTGATCTGGCTGCTGATCACCACCATCCGCAACCGGACTCCGATGCCGCCGCCTTATCCGGGGCGTTATCAGAGGATGTAGCGGCTCAGGTCCTCGTTCTTCACGATGCTGGCGACCTGCTCCTTCACGTACTCCGGCTTGATGACAATCACCTTCTCCACCGGACCGGCCTTGGTCTGGCGATCCTCAACAGGAATCGCGGGCTGACCATCGTCGATCTTCGGGCTCTTGAAGAGATCAGGAGCCTGGAAGCTGACCTCGTCCAGCACCCGTTCCATGATGGTGTGCAAACGGCGGGCGCCGATGTTCTCCGTCGTCTCATTCACGCGGAAGGCAAACTCCGCCATCTCGCGCAGCGACTCCGTAGTGAACTCCAGCTTTACGCCTTCGGTCTCCAGCAGTGCAGTGTATTGCTTGGTCAGCGACGACTTGGGCTCGGTCAGGATCTTGATGAAGTCTTCTACCGTGAGCGATTGCAGCTCCACCCGGATGGGGAAGCGCCCCTGCAGCTCGGGAATCAGATCTGAAGGCTTGGAGACATGGAAGGCGCCTGCGGCGATGAACAGGATATGGTCGGTTGAGACCATGCCGTACTTCGTGCTGACGGTGGTGCCTTCGACAATCGGCAGAATGTCGCGCTGTACGCCTTCGCGCGACACATCAGGGCCGTGGCCGCCTTCGCGTCCGGCGATCTTGTCGATTTCGTCCAGGAAGACGATGCCGGAGTCTTCAACGCGCTCGACTGCCTGACGCGTGACCTGGTCCAGGTCGATCAGCCGCTGCTCCTCTTCCTGCACCAGGTAATCGAAGGCCTCTGGCACCTTCATCTTGCGCTTCTTGGTGCGCGGAGCAAAGAGACCCGGAAGCATGTCCTTCAGGTTGACGTCCATCTCTTCCTGGCCCTGGCTGGTAATGATCTCGAACGACGGGCCATTCTTGTCGCGCACATCCAGCTCGACGGTGCGGTCGTCCAGCTTGCCCTCGCGGAACTGCTGGCGGAGTTTTTCGCGTGTCTTGTGT
Source organism: Terriglobus sp. YAF25 (assembly GCF_052113305.1). Lineage (NCBI taxonomy): Bacteria > Pseudomonadati > Acidobacteriota > Terriglobia > Terriglobales > Acidobacteriaceae > Terriglobus > Terriglobus sp. YAF25. Next base: position 3,004 of record NZ_JBFRCY010000299.1, on the reverse strand, counting down.
TCGCTGGCATGCGCGGCCTCAACATTGCCTTCGAGCAGCGGCTTGCCATCCTGGGTTGCCACCGGCGGTACAACGGGCGTGGGTGGCAGCAGTAGGTCCAGCAGACGCTCTTCGGCGTTCAGCTCGGCCTTGTCTTCAATCTCTTCCAGCTTCTCCTCGCGAACCATGTCGATGGAGATCTCGACGAGATCGCGCACAATCGATTCGACATCGCGGCCCACATAGCCGACCTCGGTGAACTTGCTGGCTTCGACCTTCAGGAAAGGCGAATTGGTCAGCTTGGCGAGCCGGCGGGCGATCTCGGTCTTGCCCACGCCGGTGGGCCCGATCATGATGATGTTCTTTGGCATGATCTCGTCGGCAAGCTCGGGAGAGAGCTTCTGACGGCGCATGCGGTTGCGCAGGGCGATGGCGACGGCGCGCTTAGCGGCCTTCTGGCCGACGACATACTTGTCGAGCTCGGCGACGATCTCGCGAGGCGTCAGCTCGTCGAGCGCGAGAGCTTGATCTTCGGCGGTGCCGGGGAGGTAGATGGCCATGAGAATTAGTCCTTCTTTTGGGCTTGCTTGGCGGCTTGTAGATCTTCAACGTCTGCCAGATCGCGGAGTCTGCCGCTCGCTGTCTTATTTCGTATCAAATCGTCGATCGACATATAGTTGACCGTCATCGGGTCGTCCGGATCGGTCTGTCCTAGGATGCGGCTTTCCCACGCGTCCTGAAACGCCATTTCAGCCTGTAGAAACGCAGACTCAGTTCCCACGTGGCGCGCATCCGTTCTCCGCTGGAGACACTCTGCCAATAGCGATAGGTATCAGCCTTTTGTTCTTCTGGATTCGCAACTCGAACGAGCGTCTTATCCATAGACATATTTTAAGCCTTCAACTCTTCAATCGTGAATGTCTGGTTCGTGTAGATGCAGATGTCGCCAGCGATCTTCATCGCCTTTTCGGCGATCTCGCGTGGGCCCATCTCCGTGTTCTGGTACAGCGCGCGGGCCGCGGCGAGGGCAAAGCTGCCGCCGGAGCCGATGGCGCAGATGCCTTCATCGGGATCGATCACGTCGCCCGTGCCGGAGAGCAGGAAGGTCTGGTTCAGGTCCGCTACGACGAGCAGGGCTTCCAGCTGGCGAAGCATCTTGTCCGTGCGCCAGTCCTTTGCCAGTTCGACCGCCGCGCGGCCGAGGTTTCCGGCGTACTGTTCCAGTTTCGACTCGAACCGTCCGAAGAGCGAAAACGCGTCTGCGGTCGAGCCCGCGAAGCCCGCCAGCACCTTGTCCTGGTACAGCCGGCGGATCTTCTTGGCCGAGTGTTTCAGAACGCTGGACCCCAGGGTGACCTGCCCGTCGGCGGCCATCACCACCTGGTTATTGCGCCGTACGCAGATGACCGTCGTCGACCGGATGCGGCCTGCGGAGAGGTCGATCGGATGCCCGATCTGGTGTCTGGTTTGGGCGGCATTTCCTTTGCTTGCAGCGGTTTTGCTCACACCTTATTGTACGCCGCCGGGCAGCGCTTCCAGACAGCGCCCACAGGCATCAAATAAGTGTCAGGCGGCGGGAAAACCGTCAGGACCGAGTGGTTGCGATGGCATACTAGCGGCAGCAAGTCTGAGGTACTTTCGCAATGCGTTTTGTTGGGCTTCCTTTGGTTCAAACCGTGATGCACCATCCGCAGGTGGCCATCGCGATCGGCGCCGGTTTTGTCGTTGCTGTGGCGGTTGCCGGGTGGCTGGCGCTTCGCCGCAAGCCTTCTCCGGAGGAGCTGGAACGCCGCCGCCGGCAGCACCTGGCCGAATCTGGAAGGTTGATCGACGGTACCATCGTGGAAGCTTCCGGTCCGGAAGAGCTTCCGGATGTGCTGGTATACAAATACGAGCTTGCCGGCGTCGAATACGAAGCCGCACAGGACGTTACCCCGCTTCGGGACCGTATCTCTAAAGTCCGCTGGGACCTGCCCGTGAGCATCAAGTACGATCCCCGCAATCCGGGAAACAGTATCGTGCTCGCCGAAAGCTGGAGCGGCCTGCGCGGCAGCGAACGCAATACCGCAGGAGTCGTCTGAGCAATGCATGTCCACGGCAGTCCGACCGGTAAGACACAGCGAGTGCTGCAGCTTTCTCTGCTGCTGACGGCGCTCTATGTGATCGCTACCCTGTGGTTCGGCATCCGTGCCCGATCTCTGGCTCTGGTCGGCGAGGCCGGCCACAATGCCAGCGACTTCTTCGCCATCCTGCTCAGTTTTGTGGCGGTCTACTTTCAGGCCAAACCGGCCACGGACGAAAAGACCTTCGGCTATCAGCGCGCCGGCGTTCTGGCCGCCTTCGTCAACGGCATCACCCTGATCGTGATCGCCATCTGGATCGGCCTTGCCGCTGTCGGCCGGCTCTACCGGCCCGTCGATGTGCAGCCGGGAATCATGATGGCGGTCGCCGCCTTCGGCGTGGTGATGAACGGTGTCATCGCTCTGCTGCTGTGGCGGGTCGGCCGCGATCTGAATCTGCACTCAGTCTTCCTGCACATGATGGGCGATGCGCTGTCTACGGCTGCCGTTATCGCTGGAGGCGCGGCGATTGCCTGGACAGGTCTGCGTTGGATCGATCCGGTGCTGTCGATCGGTATTGCCGCCATGATCCTGTGGTCGAGTATCGGGATCGTGCGCGAGACCCTGAATATCCTGCTGGAGGGCACACCGCGCAGTCTCTGCCTGGCTGATGTCCGCGAGGCGATGTGTGACATTCCTGGTGTACGCGACGTGCACGACCTGCACGTCTGGAGCCTGGGCTCACAGAGCTATGCCCTGGCCAGCCACGTTACGGTTGGCGATGTGCCGATGCAGGACCAGACCGGAATCCTCGATGGCATCCGGGCGGCCTTACGCCGCAACTTCCACATCACCCACACGACGATTCAGTTCGAGATGGAGTGCTGCCCGCGCTCGGAAGAGAACTGCTGCGCACCTCCAGAAGAAGCGCACCACGAGTGCGATCATACTCACGCGAATTAGGT
>NZ_JBFRCY010000298.1:0-8837 GCF_052113305.1 Terriglobus sp. YAF25 | reverse complement strand
ATTCTGGACGTTGCCCTCGGCCGTCGCCAGTCGATCAAGATCTACGGACAGGACTATTCCACTGCGGACGGTACCTGCGTCCGCGACTATATTCATGTCCAGGATCTGGCCGAAGCGCACATCCTGGCGCTCAAGGCGCTCGAACAGCCCGGCCACCACATCTTCAACCTCGGAAGCGGACAGGGATTTACCGTGCGCCAGGTGATTGAATCGGCACGCCGCGTCACCGGTCAGCCGATTGCCGTGATCGAGGAACCGCGCCGCCCAGGAGATCCCGCGGTTCTGGTCGCCAGTTCGGACAAGATTAAGAGTGAGCTCGGTTGGAAACCGAACTTTCCAGAGCTGGACCAGATCGTCGCCTCCGCCTGGGAATGGCATCAGAAGCGATACGCGTAAATTTCGACGATCCCAAAAGACCTCGAGGGCCAGGAAGCGTTTGCTGCCTGGCCCTCAGTCTTTCATGATGAGGAAGATTTAGAGCGTTTTCCCCCGTTGCTGGGTATCCCGAAAGAGCATACAGCGGCATTTTCATTGCGGAAAACGCCCATAGATGGGGAAGCCCTACACTACACCACGAGGAAAGGCTCTATTGCTGAGGCGGTGGGCCGGGGCGTCCGCCGCCGCGCATCTGCGACTGCATCTCTTCATAGGTCTTCTTTTGGTCGTCGGTCAGAATGCCTTTGACCTTGTCGGAGTAATCCTTCWGGATCTCCATCATCTTCGGGCGCATGGTCTCCATGTCGCCGCCGCTCGAACGCAGATCCATCATCTTCTTGTCGCGTTCGGCCATAAAGTCCTTGACCTTAGCTGTCTGGTCCTCGGACAGGTTCAGCCGGGTTTTCATCATCTCGAGCTGGTATGGGACAGAGCGGTTTGCTTGCGATACACCACGCGAAGCTTGCGCTCGAAGTTCAGCTCGCGGGCCTTTACCTCCACCAGTGAGCCCATTCGCAGCTCAGAAGCGACAGTCAACTTTGGAGATAAGGCCACACCGTTGCCCATCGCCACGAATCGCTTGATCGCGTCCAGAGACGGAAGCTCAACCCAGATTGGGAGCTTGGTCCGGTGCTRGGCAAACGCCTGAAAGACTCGTTGCCGCTGCGGCGAGGCAATATTGTGTGCGACAAAACGCTCGCGGCCAAGCTCCTTCACGGACGCCATACCTTCTTTTGCCAGCGAATGATTGGGGCTGACCACGCAGACCAGCTCGWCACGGAAGATCACCACGGAACGGAGTTGAGGGTCGGAGGGCTGAAAACTCAAGACTCCAAGTTCGACCGAATTGGCCAGCACGTCGTCGCCGATACGGCTGGCAAGCGACCGCTGTACCTCCACCTTTACATTCGGATGGCGCCGGGTGTACTCGTGGATGAGCGGAAGCAGGCAGAGACAGGTGTACTCATTCGCCGCCAGCAGCAAACGGCCGCGATGCAGTGAACGAAGCTCCTTCAATGCCGAACCCGCCTCGTCGCGGAGATTGACGAGCTTGACGGCGTACTCGCGCAGCACCTCGCCGGCGTCAGTCAGTGAGCCGGTCTGGCGCTCAAAGAGCGATTCGCCCAGCTCCGCCTCCAGTTTGCCGATCACCTGGCTTACCGCCGGCTGGGTGCGGTGAAGGCGCAGTGCGGCACGAGAGAAGCTTTTCTCCTCGGCAACGGCGAGGAAGGTTTCCATCTGAAAGAGGTCCACGGCGGCTCGCTTATTAGGGTATTAGAAGTACTAATCGACCAGACTCGCTCGATAAGTGGGGTTTATCATAACCGGAAGCAGAGGTGTAAGGCCAAGTATGTCGACCAACGATCGCGTTCTCTTTTTCGATACCACGCTGCGGGACGGCGAACAGTCGCCGGGATGCACGATGCACCACGACGAGAAGCTTCGGTTCGCACATCAGCTAGCTCTGCTGGGTGTGGACATCATTGAAGCCGGTTTCCCTATCGCCTCCGACGGTGACTTCCAGTCCGTGCACTCGATCGCGCGCGAAGTTGGCCGCGACGGCAAGAGTCCCCGTATCGCCGGTCTGGCCCGCTGCAAACGCGACGACATCGAGGCGGTAGCTCGTGCCGTTGCCCCGGCGGCGCGGAATAGAATTCATACCTTTCTTGCTTCTTCCGATCTGCACCTGGAAGTGAAACTTCGCATCAGCCGCCAGCAGGCTCTGGACCAAGTGGGTGAGATGGTGGCTCTGGCCAAATCGCACTGCGAGGACGTGGAGTTCTCCGCCGAAGACGCCACCCGCTCTGACATCGACTACCTGTGCAAGATGGTGGAGATTGCTATCCAGGCCGGCGCAACCACCATCAATCTTCCAGACACGGTCGGTTATTCGACACCGTCTGAGTATCAGACGATGTTTGAGACGGTTCGCGCACGCGTGCCCAGCAGCTCACAGGTGATCTTCTCCACGCACTGCCACGATGATCTGGGGCTGGCGACAATTAACACGATCAGCGGCATCCTCGGTGGCGCGCGTCAGATCGAAGTCTCCATGCACGGCATCGGCGAGCGCGCCGGCAATGCCGCACTGGAGGAGGTCGCGGCCATTCTATCGATCCGCAAAGATCAGTACCCCTTCACCAGCAGCCTCGATCTGAAGCAGATTGGCGCCACCAGCAAGGCCCTGGACCAGATCATCAGCTTCACGCCCTCGCCCAACAAGGCGATCGTTGGTAAGAATGCCTTTGCGCACGCCAGCGGCATTCATCAGCACGGTGTGCTGGCCAATCCGCTGACGTACGAGATTATGACGCCGGCTTCGTTTGGCGTTGTGGCGAACACCATTGTGCTGGGCAAGCACAGCGGCCGCCGTGGCCTGGAGCAGAAGCTGAAGGAGCTGGGCTATAACTTCAACCGCGAGCAGATTGACGAGATCTATCACCGCTTCACGGCGCTGGCGGACCGCAAGAAATCGATCTACGACCAGGACATCGTCGCGCTGCTCGAAGCGGAGTCCGCTCCGGCGGTATAACCCTGTGTTTGCCGTCATTCCGTAACGGAGCGGCAAAAACCGCTTCCATGAATCTTGAACCGCCGGGTGCCTCGCCCTCGCAACGTCAGGGTGGGTCCGGAGACTACGAAAGTGTCAAAGGAACGAATGAACCTCAAGATTGCAGTCCTGGCCGGCGACGGTATCGGCCCTGAAGTTACAAACGAAGCACTGAACGTGCTGAACGCTGTGGCGAAGCATGGCGGCCACACCTTTAACTATGAAGATCTGCGCATCGGGGGCGTGGCCATCGATGCGGACGGCTCTCCGCTGCCGGAAGCGACGCTTGCGGCAACACTCAAGTGCGATGCAGCCCTGCTGGGCGCCGTAGGCCATAACAAGTTCAACAACTATCCGCCGAGCCAGCGCCCCGAGGCGGGCCTGCTGAAGATCCGCGCGGAGCTGGGTGGCTATGCCAACCTTCGCCCCTCTGTTGCTTACAAGCCACTAGCCGACAACTCTCCGCTGCGTGCTGAGGTGACGGAAGGGACTGACATCCTCTTCGTCCGCGAGCTGCTTGGCGGTCTCTACTTCGGCGAGCCGCGCTGGTGGGATAAGGACAAGAAGCTGGCGCACAACACCATGGTCTACAGCGAGGCCGAGGTAGCCCGCGTCGCGAAGATCGCATTTGAGCTGGCGCAGAAGCGCCGCAAGAAGGTATCGACCGGCGAGATGAGCAAGGCCGTACTCGACGCCATCAAACTTTAGTCATCCCGCAGGGATCTGTTTTATCGAGGAACTCGCAATGCCGCAAACGATGTTTGAGAAAGTCTGGAACAACCACCTCGTCGCCTCACCGGAAGGTGAGCCACCGCTGATCTATATCGATCTGCAGCTCGTGCACGAGGTCACCTCACCGCAGGCCTTCGACGGTCTGCGCCTGGCGGGACGTAAGCTGCGCCGTCCTGACCGTCATATCGCCACGGTCGATCACAACGTTCCAACGACCTCGGCGGAGGACCGTCTGCATATCCTCGACCAGACCTCGGCCGCACAGGTCAACGCGCTGCGTAAGAACTGCAAGGACTTCGGCATCGAGTTCTTCGATGTGCAGGATGCCTCGCAGGGCATCGTGCACATGATCGGGCCGGAGCTGGGCGCGACCAAGCCGGGCATGACCATCGTCTGCGGCGACTCGCACACCTCGACCCACGGCGCTTTTGGCGCTCTGGCGTTCGGTATCGGCACCTCTGAGGTGGAGCACGTGATGGCCACGCAGACACTGTCGCAGTCAAAGCCGAAGACCTTCCGTATTACCGTCGATGGCACGCTTCCCTACGGCGTGACGGCGAAGGACATCATCCTTCACATCATCGGCCTGATCGGTACTGACGGTGCGACCGGCTATGCGGTCGAGTACGCAGGTTCGGCCATTCGTGCTCTCTCGATGGAAGGCCGCATGACCATCTGCAACATGAGCATCGAAGCCGGTGCACGTGCCGGCATGATCGCTCCTGACGAGACGACCTTTGCTTACCTGATGGGCCGTCGCTTCTCGCCCACTGGCAAGGCGTGGGATGAGGCTGTGGCYCACTGGAAGTCGCTGCCCACAGACGAAGGCGCGGTCTTCGATCGCGAGCTGCACATCGACGCCGCCCAAATTACACCGACGGTAAGCTGGGGCACCTCACCCGGCATGGTGACCAGCATTGAGGGCAAGGTTCCTTCTCCGGACGATGCGACCAACGAGATCGACCGCAAGGGCTACGAGCGGGCACTGGAATACATGGGCCTGAAGGCCGGCACGCCGATCGAGCAGATCAACATCGACCGTGTCTTCCTGGGCTCCTGCACTAACGGACGCATTGAAGACCTGCGCGCCGCCGCTCAGATCGTAAAGGGCCGTCACGTTGCTGCTACCGTCTCCGCGATGGTGGTTCCGGGCTCGCAGGCTGTGAAGAGGCAGGCTGAGGAAGAAGGTCTGGACAAGATCTTCAAGGATGCGGGCTTTGAGTGGCGTGAACCGGGTTGCTCCATGTGCCTGGGCATGAACCCTGACATTCTGTCGCCGGGCGAGCGCTGCGCCTCGACCTCGAACCGCAACTTCGAAGGCCGTCAGGGCCGTGGCGGACGCACGCACCTGGTTTCGCCGCAGATGGCGGCCGCGGCGGCGATCGCCRGCCACTTCACCGATGTGCGCAACTGGCCGAACAACGGAGGCAAGAACTAATGCAGCCCTTTACCAGGATCACTTCGATTGCCGTACCTCTTGACCGCGCGAACGTCGATACCGACCAGATCATTCCCAAGCAGTTCCTCAAGCGCATTGAGCGCACCGGCTACGGTGAGTTTCTGTTCTTCGACTGGCGGTACGAACTTGACGTGCCCGACTCTGTCATGCCGAACCCCGAGTTCGTGATGAATGCCCCGCAGTACAAAGGTGCGGAGATTCTGCTGGCCGGCAAGAACTTCGGCTGCGGCAGCTCACGCGAGCACGCCGCCTGGGCGCTAAGCGACTATGGCTTCCGCGCCGTGATTGCGCCGACCTTTGCCGACATCTTCTTCTCGAACGCAGGCAAGAACGGCATCGTTCTCGCGCGCCTTACGGACGACGAGGTCAACACGCTGATGCAGCGCGCACAAACGCCCGGTTATCAGGTCACCGTCGATCTCGAAGCACAGACAGTTACCGATGCACAGGGATTCAAGGCTCGCTTCGAGATCGATCCCTTCCGCAAGGAATGTCTGTTGAACGGACTGGACGATATCGGCCTGACGCTGCGCCACGGCGAAGCACTGGACAAGTTTGAAGCGAAACACGACAACGAATTCTGGTCTGCACCCAAGACCGCAACCGCGTAAAGAAGGAAGATTGTGAGCGAGAAACTCAGCCCAGCAAAGAAGAATTCCGTCGTTCTGACTGAAGGCCCCAACCGTGCCGCTGCCCGTTCCTACCTGCGCGGCGTGGGCTTCAGTAAAGAGGATCTGCACAAGCCCATCATCGGTATCGCCAATACCTGGACCGAGATCGGCCCCTGCAACTTCCACCTTCGCCAGGTAGCCGAGGCCGTAAAACAGGGCATCCGTGAGGCCGGCGGCACACCGATGGAGTTCAACACCGTCACCATCTCGGACGGCATCACCATGGGCACCGAGGGCATGAAGGCCTCGCTCATCTCGCGTGAGGTCATCGCCGACTCTATCGAACTCGTAGCCCGCGGTAACAGCTTTGACGGCCTGGTCTGTATCGCCGGCTGCGATAAGAACATGCCCGCGGCCATCATGGCGCTGGCGCGTCTCGATATCCCCGGCATGATGCTCTACGGCGGATCGATCATGCCCGGCAAGCTACCGCAGGCAGACGGTTCCACCAAAGAAATCACCATCCTTAGCGTCTTTGAGGCGATCGGCTCGCACGCAGCCGGCAAGATCAGTGACGACCAGCTTGAGGCTGTTGAAGCGGCTGCCTGTCCCGGCCCCGGCGCCTGCGGTGGACAGTTCACCGCGAACACCATGGCCATGGCCGGTGAGTTCCTCGGCATCTCGCCCATTCAGTTAACCGGAGTGCCGGCTATGTCGGCGGAGAAGGCTCACGCCTCCCGCGAGGCCGGCAAGCTGATGATGAAGCTGGCCGAAGCAGGCATCAAGCCTTCGCAGATCCTCACCAAGCAGTCCATTGAGGATTCAATCGCTGCCGTCGCCGCTTCGGGCGGCTCGACCAATGCGGTGCTCCACCTGATCGCGATCGCACATGAGCTGAAGATCCCGATCACGATGGAAGACTTCGACCGTATCAGCGAGCGCACGCCGCACATCTGCGATATGTCCCCGGGCGGCAAGTATGCTGCGAAGGACTACCAGGAAGCCGGCGGTTCGCGTGTGCTGGCCAAGCGTCTGCTCGACGCCGGCCTGATCAAGGGCGACACCATCACCGTTACCGGCAAGACGCTCGCCGAAGAGTCGCAGGAAGCTGTCGAGACTCCAGGCCAGCCTGTGATCTATCCGGTCGACAAGCCGCTGAAGAAGACCGGTGGTCTCGTGATCCTGAAGGGCAACCTCGCGCCCGAGGGCTGCGTCATCAAGGTGGCCGGCCACGAGCGCATCTATCACCAGGGCCCGGCACGCGTCTTCAACTCGGAAGATCTCTGCTTCGCCGCGGTTGAGGCGGGACAGATCAAACCGAACGATGTCTGCGTCATTCGCTATGAAGGACCGAAGGGCGGTCCGGGCATGCGCGAGATGCTGGCCGTCACCGCCGCCATCAAGGGCATTCCGGAGCTCTCCGAGACCGTTGCCCTGCTGACCGATGGACGCTTCTCCGGTGCGACTCGCGGCCTGATGGCCGGCCACGTCGCTCCTGAGGCGCAGCTCGGCGGACCGATCGCTGCAGTTCGTGAAGGAGATCTGATCACCTTCGATATTCCGAACCGCAAGCTTACGCTCGAGATCAGTGACGAAGAGATGGCGGCCCGGTTGAAGGAGTTCAAGGCTCCGGAGGCTCGGTACAAGCGCGGTGTCTTTGCCAAGTACGCCAACTCCGTCTCCAGCGCGAGCGTTGGAGCAGTAACCAGCTAAGTGCTTCTTCTCGGCTGCCTCTGTCCGGGGCAGCCGAGCTATACCTTGCAACCGTTGTTTCAACCGTCTGAATGCATTACCGCTGTAAGGAGGAAATATGACCGACACCATCGATGCCATCCGTAACACCACGCTCACCGGCTCCGAAATTCTTTGGGCCACCCTGGTAGGCGAGGGTGTATCTACGGTATTCGGCTATCCTGGCGGCGCCATCCTCCCCATCTATGACGCTCTACGCAAGTTCCCCATTCACCATGTGCTGGTTCGCCACGAACAGGGCGCCTCGCACATGGCAGACGGCTATGCCCGCGCCTCCGGCAAGGTTGGCGTCTGCATGGCCACCTCCGGCCCCGGCGCCACCAATCTTGTGACCGGTCTCGCAACCGCGATGCTCGATTCGATTCCGATGGTCGCCATCACCGGTCAGGTCTCCTCGAAGGTACTGGGCTCCGATGCCTTCCAGGAAGTTGATATCACCGGCATCACGCTGCCAGTCACCAAACACAACTTCCTGGTGACGCGCGCTGAAGATATCGCTCCCATGGTTCGCCTTGCCTTCCAGATTGCACAGGACGGACGCCCCGGACCGGTGCTGGTCGACATCACCAAGGACGCGCAGCAGGCCTCCTGCATCTTCAACTTCGAAGACGCTGCGCCGCCGCCCGCGCGACCGCACCCGATGCTTCGCGCCGAGTCCGGTGCCATACTGCAGGCCATCGAACTCATCAAAAACGCGAAGAAGCCCGTCATCCTTGCCGGCCATGGCATCAACCAGTCTGGTGCAGAGGCCGAGGTGATCGCCTTTGCGGAGCGCATGCATATCCCTGTGGCCAGCACGCTGCTGGGCCTGGGCAGCTTCCCTGCCTCACATCCGCTATCGCTGGGCATGATGGGCATGCACGGTGAGTCGTGGGTAAACAATGCCATCCAGGAAGCCGATCTCCTTCTGGCCTTCGGTATGCGCTTCGACGACCGCGTCACCGGCAATCTCGCCAGCTACGCGCAAAATGCGAAGAAGATTCACATCGAGATCGATCCGTCGGAGATCAACAAGAACGTCAAGGTAGACGTTGCGCTTATCGGCGATCTGCGTGAGGTTCTGCTGACCCTGCTGCCCATGCTGCCCGCATCCAGCGATGCGGCATGGCTGAAGCAGATCAACGCCAGCAAGGGCGAGGCTGCGGTCCGCGATATCGTCAACCTGCCCGACAACGGACACCTCTATGCCGCGCACGTCATTCATGACATCTGGCGCGAAGCTGTAGCCGCGGGCCGCGAGACCGAGACCATCATCGTCACCGACGTAGGTCAGCACCAGATGTGGGAGGCGCAGTAC
>NZ_JBFRCY010000297.1:0-5216 GCF_052113305.1 Terriglobus sp. YAF25 | reverse complement strand
CTATGGCACACGTTTCATCGTCGTCGCCGGTCTGCTGAATATCATGGCTGCGGTCGATGCACATTCGCTGGCGAACGGGAGGAAGCCGCTGTGAGCCTCTCCCACTTCTCCGCCGTTCTGCTCTTCTCGCTCTTTACGTCAGTCGTCTTCGGCATTACGCAGCGCAGCGAACCCAAGGCGATGATTCGCTTCGGAACCTACTGCTTTGCGATGTTCGTCGGCGGTGTGATTGTCGCAAGCTGGCTGATGTATTTCATCAAGCACTAAGCCGTATCCAACCACAAAGCCGGTGCCCCATGTCCCCAAGGGACATGGGTATTCGAGCGCAAGCTCGAACTGGGTGGGAGCAGCGGGCTTCAGCCCGCTGCTCCCACCGGTTGTGCTATTTCCCCGATATTTCCAGACTCGGCTGTTAGATCCGAACGAGCTCTTTCTGGATCTTTCCTGTCACCACAGCCTTGCCCGACCGCGTGATCATATTTACTTCGCTGCGGACACCGAATTCGCCCGGATAGTACAGTCCCGGTTCCACGGAGAAGCAGGTCATCGGCAGGATCAGCCTTTCGTCGTGTGTCTCCAGGTTGTCCAGGTGCGCTCCATTGCCATGCAGCTCGATCGCAATGTTGTGTCCCGTCCGATGCGTAAACCACGCTGCCTGCCCGGCATTGCGAATAACGGTACGAGAGGCCTCATCCGCCTCCCATCCGGCAATAGGACGATTTGCAGCAAACGCCTCGTCGACTGTTTTGATCGCCGCATCACGTGCCGCTGTCACCGTTGCAAAGGTCTGCTGCTCGCGCTCGGTCGGCTCGCGGTCTACGACGCCGGTCCAGGTAATGTCGTACCAGACGGCATTTGGGTCACCTGCCATCTTCGACCAGATATCGATCAGGACAAAGTCGCCTTTGCGGATCGCCCGCGAGCTCGATGGCGATGGCTCATAGTGCGAGTCAGCCGCATTGGGACCGACGCTCACATTCGGCCCGTGCTCGGTGATCATGCCGGCCTGCTCGATCTTCTCCTTGAGCCAGCTCACCATGGTGTACTCATCGGTTCCGCCGGAGCGCACACGCTCGCCGATCTGCTTCCATCCCGCGGCAAGAATCTCATCCAGCAGCGCCTGCGCCTTGTAGTGTGAGGCCACCTGCTCCTCGGTCAGGACTGCCTCGAAGCGGCTCACCATGTCCGCGGACGAGACAATCTGCTTGCCCCAGCTCCGTAGCAGCTCCACGGTGCCGGCATCCACCATCGACACATACATGATGGCGTTGCGCGGCGAGTACTGCATGGCGATCCTCGTTGCTCCGACCGTCAGCTGTTCGAGCTTTGCTTCAAGCTCCTGCCAGGAGCTGTACTCTTCCTTTTGACCCGGAAGACTATCCAGCCGCAGAGATTCGATGCGATGCACCAGCTTCTTCGGCTCACCATAAGCGGGAACCAGGTAGTACCAGCGGCGGGTGACATGTAATCCCCCACCTAGACCGAGGATGCGGTACGCGATGGGGTCGCGATAGTGATGGTCATAAAACAGCCATGCATCCGCGCCAATCTCGCGCAGTGCTTCCTGAATTGCCTGAAGGTTCATTGCTCCACTCCGGTTAAAAGACTAAGGCACGCTCATCGAGCGTGCCTTAGTCTTCTGAAAATCTTAGGGCGTTTTCCCTGTTGCTGGGTATCCCGAAAGAATTGTGCAGTGGCGTTTTCATTGCGGAAAACGCCGATAGATGCAGAGGCCCTACATCACACCCACAGGGAAAATGCTCTAGCGAACGATGATCGGCACAGAGACGTCGGTCGTCTCCCACTTGATGTGCATGTCGGTCCGCTTGCCCATGGTGTTCTCAAAGCTGATGCTCATCGTCTCCTGCGGAGAAGGAAGTGTCTTCACGTCCATGTTGACGCGAACCAGATCACGATCGGCATGGTACTCGGTGCCCCACTGGCCGGTCTCCATGCTGATGATCAGTTGCCACGACTTCTCGCCGGGCATGGTGTAGATCGTATAGTTGCCGGCAGCGACCGGCTTTCCGGCGATGGAGATATTGCCGCCGGTTACAACGAACGTCGTCGCTTCATTCGCTCCGGTGCGCCATACTTCTCCATACGGCACCAGGCCACCCATGACCTTGCGGCCGCGCATCGACGGTGTGTGGTAGTCCACATTGATCTTTACAGGCCCTAGAGCAACCTCGGCCTTGGCCGGTGGACTCGCCATCGGACCACTCGGCTGGCCACCACCCATCTGTGCCATCAGTGGGCTACAACAAAGCCCCGCCACCAAACTCAACAACATCGAACGACGATTCATGACAACCTCCGCAACCACTCTACATGGACGAARGGTGTGTCATCCAATTCGGCTGAGCCCATACTCTGGGTGCCCCATTCATCGCAACGCGATGAGTGGGATAGTCGGGGCACATAAATGTATAGGAGCGGTCTCGCTTCGCTCGATACCCCACCCTTCGCGGTAAAGCTGCGAAGAATGGGGCAACGAGGGCATGGGCTATTCGAATTTCGATGACCACCCCTAAGCCCTCTCGAATTTCGATGACCACCCCTAAGCCCTCTTGTTACCGCGCTGCATGGCTTCCATGCGGCTGTAAAGCTCCTGCAGCATATGCACACCAGTCACGGCTTCTTCATGGTTCGGTGTTTCATCAGTCTCGTTCCAACCGGACTCTTCGCCGTTGAGACTGGTCTGCACCACAATGCCGTCGCGACGCGCAACGATATTCACGTTCTTATAGCCGAGACCGTAGTGCACATTCTCCTGCGGAATGAGCCAGGCGATCTGACCACGGACCGGCGTAATCGAGTCGTCGTTCCACAGAGCGCGGCCGCCATAGCCCGGGCAGTTGATGATGGTCTTCTGCGGCAGTGAGGCGAGGTCGGCGGGAGAGTGGAACTCGACCCTCTCAATCTTTCCACCCGCGATCAGAAAGTCGTTCATCAACTGACGCGAGTAGTCGGCAACATTGAACATCAGTGTCGTATTGCGGCGCACATACTTCGTCGGGAAAGGATGCGACCCTGTAGGCAGCAGTTGCGGTGTTGCCGTAATGTCGTGAATGCGTGAGGCATAGCGCGCGAACTCATGACGTCCCGCCTCCTGCGCCTGGCTCTCGCGGCGCTTCTGCCCTTCTTCCGGCGAGAAGTCGCTCAACTGGTAGCTGTCGAAGTATTCGATCGGATTCCCCGGCATTCCGAGATAGCTCTGGTACATCGACCAGCTGGTGCGTGCCATGCGCTCCCACAGATCGCCAAACGCAGGCGCCGCTACATTGCTCAGAGCAACGCGCGAGTCCGGAGTCCAGCTTCCGGTAGCGCGTGCGGAACGCACCTCGGGTGGGCGCTCCTTGGCGTAGATGGTGACACGCGCTCCTGCTCGCTGCGCCGTAATGGCAGAGGTGAGTCCCAGTGCGCCGCAGCCGATGACGGCAATGTCCTTATCGCCGTTGCTCGCCTTCATCGCGTTCTCGACGGCCACCGCCGCCGAGCCCCAACTCAACGACCATCCGCTGCCACCGTGACCGTAGTTATGCGAGACAATCTTGTCGCCGACCTTCTCCACCTCAAGCCGGGGGCCCTGCGCCCGGAAAGGACGCAGGCATACCGTAATGCGGAAGAGGCGGTCTTCATGGGCGCGTATCGGCGCCAGCTCAGGCACGCGGTCATAGAACGGCAGCGCTGGAGCGGTTGCACTGCCTGCCGTTACCGGCCTCTTCGCGCACCCGGCCAGGCCAAGCATGCCGACTCCTGCAAATGCACTCGACTGCTGCAAAAACTCACGCCGTTTCATTCATCAACTCCACGCAAGAAATAGAGACATCCCCAAACGCAATGCCGTGCGCCAACTTCAGTATTAGATTTTCCGGATCGAGGTAGGTCTCCCCCGATTACACCACATTCCGTCGGGTGATTATGTCGAGCAGTGGCCCGGTCATCGCAGTGGTCACCACGGCCATCAACACCAGCAGGGTGAAGACCTGAGCATTGAGAATCCCTTCGCGGTAGCCGGCATTCAGCACGATCAGCTCGACCAGCCCGCGGGTATTCAGCAACACGCCGACCCGCAGCGCCTTCGACCACGGTGTACCTGCAATGCCGGCGCCAAACATCCCTCCCGCGATCTTGCCCAGCACGGCTGCGGCCAGTACCAGCAGCAGATCGCTCCAGCCGCCCGCGTGAAAGAGCTCCGGCCGCATCCGCAGGCCGGTCAGGGCAAAGAATGCGGGCAGAGTCCATGCCGAAACGATCAGGAAGAGCCGTTCCATCGTGCCTGCGACACGTTCTGACGGGACACAGATGCCTGCCAGAAACGCGCCAAAGAACAGGTGAATCCCGAGTGCATTGGTCACCCAGGCGCTGATAGCAGGTAGCAGTACCAGCATCACAGTCCACACCGGACGCCCTAGCGGGACACGTCGCAGCATTGGCCGCACGCCTGCCATCATCACGATGGTGAAGGCCACCAGGAGCCCGAGCCGCACCACAATCTCAACCACGCCACCGCCGTGCAGCACTGCCAGCAATGCTGCCAGAACGCACCATGCAAGAGCATCGTTCAGTGCAGCGCTCAGCAGCGACTGCTGCGCGACCTCCGCATTCACCGGCACGCCCGCGGCTTCGCGGTCGCGCAGAATTCGCGCCAGTACCGGCAGCGCCGTGATGCTCATGGCCACGGCGAGAAAGATGCTGAAGCCCCAGCGAGCGCCTTCGGGCACACCATAGTGCCGCAGAAGGATCGGCGCCACTAATGTTCCAAGAAAGAACGGCAGCAGAATGCTGCCGGCGGTCGTCGTAACCACGCGCCGAACGTGATGCGCCACCTCGCGCAGATCCAGCTCCCCGCCCACCAGGAAAAGAAACGCTACCAGGCCAACGTTGCTGATCAACTCCAGCCCGGACAGCCGCGCCGGAGCAAATAACATCGTGGTTACCGCCGGCATCCAGCGGCCCAGCGCTACCGGCCCCAGCAGAATGCCGCCGGCAATCTCGCCGATCACGCGCGGCTGGCGCAACCGCTGCGCCAATGCTCCGCACAACCAGGTCGCCGTAAGGATCACCGCCAGTTGCAGCGGCAACAGAACGAGCAGAGTCATCGGGACTTCCGCTTCTGTTCGCGGCGCGCACCCACCACAATCGCGGCCTCAGTCAACAGCAGCACCACGCCAACAGGCAGCAGACGCGCCGCCAGCATACCGGCCCAGTTG
>NZ_JBFRCY010000296.1:0-5223 GCF_052113305.1 Terriglobus sp. YAF25 | reverse complement strand
TCCCTACACTACACCTACAGGAGAAATGCTCTATTGATGAAACGTGCGGAGAAGCAGATCTCTCCGCTCTGCTACGAAATGACAAACAAATATCACCAACTCAGCGTTTCTTGCCGGCGGCTTTCTTGGCAGCCTTCTTTGCCGGTGACTTCTTCGTTGCGGTCTTCTTCACGGCTGCTTTTACCGCCGTCTTCTTTACTGCCTTTTTGACGGCCTTCTTCGCGGTCTTCTTGGCAGGCGCCTTCTTCTCGCGTACAGCCCTCGACTTGGCTGCGACCTCCTGATGCATCTCCGCCACAGAGATCGTCGTTGCGGACTTGCGCAGGCGTTCCAGCCCATAGAACTCACGCTTCACCGGAGAGAAGATGTGGACGATGAAGTCCACATAATCCATCAGGATCCACTCAGCCTGTCTGCGGCCCTCGACGGAGTTCGGATAAATGCCGAACTGTCTCTTCAACTGCAGTTCGATCTCATCGGAGATCGCGTCGTTCTGGCGCTCGTTGGTGCCATTGCAGATCAGGAAGTAGTCGCACAACCCGCTCTCGGACGGATCGAGCTGCAGGATACGGATGTCCTCGGCCTTCTTGCTGTCGGCCGCTTCTGCGGCGGCCAGAACTAACTGCTTACTCTCGTTCGTTGCCATCATCCTCCTTCAGTACATTCCCAAGGATAGGACATCCTACCCAATCTCGCCGGTTGGCTGCCAGCGTAAATAACACGCCTTAGAGCAATTCTCCTAATATTGTGGTGTTGGAGAAATCTGCGAATGCCGTTTTCTTCGAAGGAAAACGGCGCAAACTGCAAACGCTTCGCTCTACACCTTTAGGAGAACTGCTCTAGCCATGTTTCGCGGGCTGATAGTTGCCGACCGCCGGGCGAAACGCAATTGAGATCCTGTTCCAGCTATTGATCTGCGTAATCGCAAAGGTCAGCCGCACGATCTCGTCCTCGGTAAACTGCGCCTTTACCTGCGCGAACACGGCATCAGGAGCATGTCCCTGCTGGATGTTCGTAATCGCCTCTGTCCATGCCAGCGCGGCCTGCTCGCGCGGCGTGAAGAATGTCGTCTCGCGCCATGCATTCAAGGCAAACAGACGCTGCGCCGTCTCCCCGGCAGCCATGGCATCCTTGCTATGCATGTCCAGGCAGTAGGCGCATCCATTCAACTGCGAGGACCGCATCTTCACCAGCTCCAGCAGGCTGTGCTCCAGGCCGCT
Source organism: Terriglobus sp. YAF25 (assembly GCF_052113305.1). Taxonomy (NCBI): domain Bacteria; kingdom Pseudomonadati; phylum Acidobacteriota; class Terriglobia; order Terriglobales; family Acidobacteriaceae; genus Terriglobus; species Terriglobus sp. YAF25. The sequence goes on along the minus strand of NZ_JBFRCY010000296.1, from coordinate 4,003 downwards.
GTTGTCTACAACGTGCCCGAGCTGCTGCAGCGCCTTCACGCCTTCTGGAAAGGCTTTCCAATATGCAATCCGCTCTTCGTGCATTCCTGCTTCTCCTTCACTCCGCTGGCGGTACGACAGTCTTGGTGTCATACCACGTAGCGTCTACACTCTGGATGCCGGCCGGGCTCACGGTGACGCGCAAAAATCCCCGGGCCTGTTCCGCTTCACCCGCCTGGTTCTTTTCGCTCAACGGCGGCGCCACCCGGGTCTTCGCGGCAACACAGGGATTCACCGCCAGCGAGCTGTCTGTACCTGCATAGCTGCTTTTTGCCTCGTCATGGAAGTGGCCGGCAAAGATGCCTACGACCTTCGGCCCGCACGCGGTCTTCTCCCAGTCCTTCCGCAAGGTCTCATCAATCTCCCACACAGCATGTTTGCGGAATGGGTCCATCAGGTCCGGCTCATGCGTGAAGATCACCAGTGGTTGCGGTGAGTCGTCAGCCAGGTCTCCGATGAGCGCAATCTGCTCCTTCGGGCAATTGACCGGCTCCGGTGCAATGGCGCAGGGCGCTGCGTAGTTTTCCTTCGCTTTGAAGCTGACCGTGTCCATGCCGGCGAAGCGAAGCCCGCGGATCACGAATGCGTTCTTCGTCAGCAGCGGATACACCTCAGGCCCATGCTTCGCCTTCATGCGCTCCTGCAGCAGGGCCATAAAGCAAGGAAATCGCCCTGAGTCGGCAATGCGCTCGTGGATCACGTCGTTGTTGCCTGCCACAAAGTAGATCCGCTGCACCTTCAATGGAGCCAGCAACTCCGCCACCTCTTCTACGGCTGCATCCAGACGGAAGGGCGGCAGCCCCGTCGGCGACAACGGTACAGGAGTGGCTGCACACCGCGACTGTGAGAAGTCCACGTTCAGCAGGCCCATGTCGCCGGTAAAGACCGCAAAGTCAGCCTGAAAGCCGCTGGCATTCATCGCCCCAATCGCCCAGCGGAAGCCGCGGCGATCCTCCGCGGCAACCTTGAACGCCTCTTCCCGCGAAAGTTTATCTCCGTCATCGAACAGATGAGCGTCGGTGAACTGGAAGAAACGCACAGGCTCCTGCGCGTACAGAACGGCAGAGCAGAGTGCAAACAGTAGCGTGGCAACGAGACGCTTCACATTCGACAGTCTAGAGAATTTTTCCCGTTGCTGGGTAGCCCGGGAGCAGCGTGCAGCGGCGTTTTCATTGCAGAAGCACAAGCCCCGCACGACACCTACAGGAAAAATGCTCTACCGGTACAGTCCATGCTCTTCGATGTAGCGAAGTACCGGCGGAGGCACCGCTCCCGGCTGCTCGCCACGTTTCAGCGCATCGCGCAGATCCGTTGCCGAGATGGGTTCCTCGATATCGGTCAACAGGTGCACCCGCGATCGTTGTGCCGAGGTCAGTCCCATAGCCTCAATCCGCGAAAGATCGAAACCGGGGCGTGAGACCACGATCCATTGCGCAAAGTTCAGCAGCTGGTCCGGGTATTTCCAGCGGGGAAGGTCAAGAAAACTGTCCGCGCCGACGATATTCCACCAACTGCAGCCGGGATGCTCTCCCCGCAGTGTCTGCAGCAGGTCGATGGTGAAATTCGGCTGTCCATCGCCACGCGGGGCGTCGGCCCCGCTGGCAACGAAGCGGTAGTCCGCTTTACATACCATGCGTACCATCGCCAGCCGCTGGGAATAAAACGCCTGGGGAGGCGTTGTCTTCAACGGTTGGCGTCCCACGGGGGTCCACCAGACCTCGGAAAGTCCAAAGTTGTCCGCTGCCGCTTTTGCTACATCAATATGGCCCGAATGGGGAGGATCGAAGGTCCCGCCAAAGATACCGATACTTCGCATGAATATGTCCCTGTCTTAGGTCTACCAGACCTTGCAGGTCTCTGCGCGCACCATGGCGTCCCCTTTCTTGCACCCCCACGCCTTCTCGAACTCCGGCATGTTCGATAGCGGACCCAGCACACGCCATTTGCCCAGCGGATGCGGGTCCACCTGGACCTGGCTGCGTGCTGCCTCGGGCCGCACCAGAGCTCCGCGCCACTGCGCCTCCGCCAGGAAGAACTGCTGTTCCGGCGTCAGACCGTCGACGGTAGCTTCCGGTCCCTTGCCCTCGCGCGACTTCTCGTACGCCCGAAGTGCCAGATTCACCCCGCCCAGGTCGCCTAAGGCCTCACCTGTCACCAGCTTTCCGTTGTGATGAATGCCCGGCTCGATGAAGTAGTTGTCGTACTGCTGCGTCGTGCATGCCGTCTTGGTCTTGAACTTTTCAAAGTCCTCCGGAGTCCACCACATCGTCAGCGATCCATCGGCGGCGAACTGCGCGCCCTCATCGTCCACGCCGTGGCTGATCTCGTGGCCAATCGTTACCCCAATTGCGCCATAGTTGATAGCGTCGATGCCCTTAGGGTTGAAGCCCGGCGGTTGCAGGTATCCCGCCGGTACAACAACCTCATTCATCTGCGGGTTGTAATAGGCGTTCATCGTGGGCGGAGTCATATCCCAGCGGCCACGGTCCAGCGGCTTGCCGATCCGGCCCAGATCATCGCGCACCTCGAAGGCCTGCGTCGACATGACATCCGACAGGAAATCGGCGCGCGTGACCTTCACGCTGGAATAGTCCTTCCATTTGTCGGGATATCCGACCTTGATATTCAGAGCGGCTACTTTCTCCAGGGCCTTGGCCTTGGTTGCCTGCGTCATCCAGTCATTGCCGGTAATGCTCAGCTTCAACTGCTCAGCGATATTGACTGCCATCTCACGCGCACGAGCTTTCGCTTCCGGCGAGAAGTACACCTCGACATACTTCTTACCCAGCGCTTCACCGAGTTGGGAATCCACCAGGYGCGAGCAGCGCTGCCACCGCGGCCGCTGCTCCTTCACGCCGGTCATCACCGTTCCGAAGAAGCGGAAGTTTTCATCGACAAACGTCGTAGGCAGGAAGGTCGCATCCGCGTGCAACACCGTCCAGCGCAGATAAGCCTTCCACTCACCGACCGGCGTCTGTTTCAGCTCTGTGAGGAACGCCGCAGTCAGCTTCGGCTGGCTGAGATTCAGCTTGCCCTGAGGAAGCCTCAGGGCCTTGTATGTGGCCGCCCAGTCGAAGCCCGGATAGTTTGCAGCCAGCTCGCTGAACTGCATCGGATGGTCGGTGTTCTTCGGTTCGCGCAATTCCACGCGCGACAGTCGCGCTTCGGCCAGCTTGGTCTCGATCTTCAGCACGGCATCGGTCGCTTCTTTTGCCTGGACCTCGCTGTAGCCCGCGAGCTTGAACATCGCCTCCACATGCGCGGTGTACTTTTCGCGAATCTCCTTGTAGCGAGGTTCGTTGCGTAGATAGTAGTCGCGATCGGGCAGGCCCAGGCCACGGATCGAGATCTCGGCTATGGTATCCAGCGGAGCATGCGCATCCTGCGACGAACTGATGTCGATCGGAGCCCGGATGCCGACCTTCATCAGATCGACGATCACCGTCTGTACAGCGCGCGCGTCCTTGATGGCATCGATGCGCGCCAGTGTTGGCTGCAGCGGCTTCAAGCCCGCGGCATTGACTGTGGCCTCGTCCATGCACGCGCCATAGAAGTCGCCAATCAGTTGCTCGGTGCTGCCCGCCGCCTGCTTCTTTGAGGACGCCTCGTCCAGCAGGCCGCGCAGCTTCGCCGTTGTCTCCTCCTGGGTTACCGTCCGCAACGCCCAGGATGTCTGGATCGCAGGCATCGGATTCTGTTTGCGCCACTGGCCGTTGGCATAGTTGTCAAAGTCATTGCACGGCGAAAGCGACTTGTCGATGTCCTGAACCCGCGCGCCCTGCTGGGCGGCGGCGGAAAAGGGCAGCAGGGTGCACCCGAGCGCGGCTGCGGCAAACCACTTCATGGCAAACTCCTCAATGGCCTCACTATACCGGTTCTAGAGCATTTTCCCTGTTGCTGGGTATCCCGGAAGGGGTGTGCCGTGGCGTTTTCATTACGGAAAACGCCCATAGATGCGGAAGCC
>NZ_JBFRCY010000295.1:0-5239 GCF_052113305.1 Terriglobus sp. YAF25 | reverse complement strand
GGGCCAAGCCGGCAATTTAATAGGTGACGCGCCCGCGGTTTTCTGCGTCTGATGAGGAAGTGATGAGCAAGACTGGTTCCATATCCCGGCGATCGTTTTTGAAGCAGACGGTGGCCTTCTCCGCCTTGGCGGCGATTCAGCCGCGCGCTGTCTTTGGACAGCTTCCGTCACCCGCTCCGGATCGCGATGCCGCCCATATGCTGATGCTCGGAGATTGGGGCACCGACAAGTATCTCGAACAGCAGGTGGCCACGGCCAACGGAATGAAGAGCTACGTCGACGTTCGTCAGATTCACCCGGAGAGCCTCTTTATGCTGGGCGATAACTGGTACGGCACGCTCAGTGATGACTCCCCCCGCTGGCAGAGCCAGTTTGAGCAGATGTATCCGAAGTCGCATTTTCCAGGGCCGGCCTATGCCGTGTTGGGCAACCACGACTACGAGTACAAGATCGGCAACAAGGTTGAGATGCAGCTCGGCTACGCTAAGAACCACCAGGGGACCCGCTGGTACATGCCGTCGCGTTGGTACACCTTTACCTGGCCACAGGCGAAGCCGATCGTGACCTTTATCTGCCTGGACTCGAACCTGCCGGGAACGAAGAGTGATCCATGGCCCTGGTCCTTCACGATGAAGCGCGAGCACCGGGACGAGCAGGAGGAGTGGTTCAAGCAGGAACTCGCCAAGCCGCGCACCACGCCCTTCGTCGCCGTCGTCGCACATCATCCACTTTTCAGCAATGGCATCCATAAGGACAACCATCTGCTGATCAAGCGCTGGGATGACCTGCTACGTGGCGCTAAGGTGGATTTCTATCTCACCGGCCACGACCACGACCTGCAACACCTGGAGTTTGCCGGGCATCCAACGTCGTTTGTCATTTCGGGAGGCGGCGGAGCGGAGCTCGTTGACTGGACGACCGATCCGAAGAAGCGTGGTCCCTGGGGCAGCAAGGTTCTCGGCTTCACCGACTTTGAAGCGAAGGACGACGCCATTATCGTTCGACTCCTCGACCAGAACGCGAAAGAACTACACAGCTTCCGTCGCCATGTCGGCGGAGCGGTCGAAGTGCTGACCCCGTTTGTAGGATAAAGAGTTGGGATCACTCTCTTTGAGAACGCTGCACGACATTTTATTTGTCATTTGGCAGCGTAGCGGAGAAATCCGCTTCTCTCCATATCCTCTGATCCTCGCTAAAGCCGAAGAACAGCTCGATTCAAATCTATTTGCTGGTGGCCGAGTAGATCAGCTTCCCGCCGAACGTAAACATCGCCGCACCGGCCGTGCGTTCAATGCCGGTCTTAGCGCGCCGATACGCTGCCTGTGCCTTCTGGGTGGAGAGCAGCAGCGACAACCCAATGTAGTATCCGGCTTCGTCTACGAACACGATCGCCAGCACGATGCCGCGCAGCCACAGTGGCCACGAAGGCTGCAGCACCGCCGTAAAGATGCTGGCAAAGAAGACAATGACCTTCGGGTTGGCGAGGTTCAACGTAAGCCCGCGTAGGAAGGCAGCGCCGACCGACATATCGGGAGCCGCCGTGGTGGCGGCGCCGTTAGACGTTTTCGACTTTGCGTGACGCCAGGACTGCACGCCGATGTAGCAGAGGTACATGCCGCCGGCGAACTGCATGATGCGATAGAGCCACTCCGCCTTGGCCAGGATGATCTGCACGCCGAAGACCGCAGCCGCGCCCCATAGAAACGCGGCAAAGCCCAATCCGAAGCCATGTGCAGCGGCGACTGGCCGGCGGTGTTGCATGGAGACGCGCATGGTGGCAACAAAGGCGGGTCCGGGCGAGGCGACGGCGAGCAGATGAACGCCGGCCAGTGCAAGCAGTGCGGCAACATAATGCATGTGTTTCAGTGTACGGAATCAGCTTTCGAGTGCTCGGTAGAAGAGCCGTAACGCAAACAGCAGCAGCGCTGTTCCCGCGACGCGGTCGATGACGGGCTTGGCATGCCGGTAGGTCTGTTGCGCATGGCGTGTGGAGAGCAACAGCGTCAGGCTGCTGTAGTAGATGAACTCATCGGCAAACACCAGAAGGGCTGCCGCGAACCGTATCCACATCGGCCACTCGGGATGCAGCACCGCGGCAAAGACGCTGGCAAAGAAGATCATCACCTTCGGATTTCCCAAGTTGGTCAGCAGACCTCTCCGGAACAAAGCAAACCTGGTGGTGGTTGCGCCAAGTTCCAGCGAGGCACGTTGGTGTGCAGGGAAGTTGGCATGACGCCACGCATTCACCGCCAGCCACATGAGGTAGACGCCGCCAAAGAGTTGCAGCCCGCGAAAGAGTCCAGGCACGGTCATCAAAACACTCTGCAAGCCCAGCACTGCCGCCAGCGCCCAGACGAAGGCAGCGCCGGCCAACCCCAGCGCATGAAACAGAGCGACTCCACGCGAATACTGCGTCGAGGCCCGCAGTGTATTCACAAACGAAGCCCCGGGCGAGGCCATACCGAGAAAATGGATTCCCGCAAACGCGGCAAGCGCAACGATGTAAGACATGGGGACAGCAAGGACGCTACAGAGTTCCACCRACAATTGGCAAGCGCCAGCCAGCTCTTGTTATAAGGCAGGCAAGCACTTCATCTAACCACTGCCGTACCTCTTCAACTTTTAACTTTCAACTTTTAACTGTTTTAGTAGTAGAACTTGAAGCTCGCCCAATCTTCGGTCAGATTCTTCTTCCTGTTCCGGCAGAGGTAGATGTTTCGCCGGTTCTCAAATGGCATCGCGTACGGATGATCCAGATGTCCGACCACGGTGCAGCTCTGGTAGTACTCCAGCATGGCCGGAAGCTTCGCTGCATTGATGGAGAAGACGACCTCTCCGGTAGCACCCTGCGGTCCCCAAAGGAAGTGAGTATTGTGTCCACTGACCACGGGTGGAATCTCACCTGGTTTATTGAGAAAGAGCAGTGAACTTGCCTCGCCGTAGTTGCCGGCGGTTACTACGGCTTTCCGTTGGTCTTCCGGCGGCAATGAGTGGTAGGCGGGGCGGATCTTCGCGGAGAGCTCTTCCCATCCAAAACGGTCTGCATAGAACTGCGGCAGAATTCCGGAACTGTCCGTCTCAGTATTGGTGGAGCTGTCGTAAAGATGCGTCGCCTTCATATAACGCAGCCATGACTCCACCGGGAGTACCGGAATTGCCATTGGCAGCGAGATGATCGCTAACAGCGCAATCAAGCCTGACAGTACGGGGAAGGCAATGGGACGATCCCAGTGGACTGACTTCCGTGTGGCGAAGCGTGTTTCCCATGCCAGACCACCGGCTGCAAAGACGATGGGATAGACCGGCACCAGGTAGTAGTCCTTCGCGTGCAGGGCAAACATCATGGCGTAGGTAAAGACCCAGGTCAGCCCCAGCCAGCGCCACTGCGCCCGGCGCAGCAGAAAGACAACTCCGGGAATCCACACGAGGGCCGCGATAGGGTTGACGTTTTTGAATTGCGCCAGGAAGAAGGCCAGGAAGCCGAGCGAGATGTTCTTCCCGTCCTTGCGTCCATTCTCCAGAAACTCCAGTGTTGGCCAGTGATGAATCGCCTGCCAGATGACGTTCGGACTCGCGATCAGGAGCAGCAGGGCGATGCCCATCGCCGCATGACGCGTGAACAGCAGCTTACGCTGCGGTGTGCACAGCAGCGCCAGTCCTACGGCGATCAGGAAGAACATCATCGAGGGCTTGTTCAATAGCCCCAGCCCTGCCGAGACGCCGAGGACGATCCACGCCCGTTGCGGTGGCCAGAGATCTCGCTGCAGCAGGATCAGCGCCAGCAGGCAGATCATCCAGAACATCGACTCGAAGGAGTTCATCGAGAGAAAACTGTCGAGGCCAAGGTACTGCGGCGCACACAACACACACAGCATCGCCAGGCCCTGCGCCGGCCGGCGTCCGCCGAGCGCCCAGGCAAGCAGACCCGTCAGAAAGACGCGAGCCGCACCCGCCAGGGCGGAGAACATGCGGATCCCAGTCAGGGAGTGCCCGAACAAGAGCTCCGCCAGCCGTGCCTGCACCGCGACAACGGGGCCGTGGTCCACATATCCCCATGCCAGGTGCCGGCCGCACATCAGGTAATAGAACTCATCGCGGAAGTAGCCATAGCCGATCGCCGGCTCCAGCAGATTCGTGCCGACATGAATGGCAAGCTTGATGAGTGCAAAGATCGTAGCAAGCCTGATGGCCTGCCGGAGTGTAGGGTCAGCGGAGCGGACGGTCACGGATGCTGCCATGCGGCAAGGATACGCAAGGAACAGCACTGCGGTTCCTTGCGCGGCATCTAAGATTACGGAATAGGGGATGAATCATGGACTGGACACCTGGCGGCACCAGTGACGATATTGAAGACCGGCGAGGCGACGACTCCGGCGGCGGTGGTGGCGGCGGCTTTGGTTTCGGCGGTATGGGCGGTGGCCTCGGCATCGGTGGCTTCATCCTTCTGCTGATCCTCAGCCTGGTTACGGGCCGGAACTTCCTTGGCGGCTTCTTTGGCGCCGGTCATGCTCCCTCGCAGCCTGCAGAGCGCCGCAGTGCAGGTCCCGTCGAGGAGACCCAGGGGGAGAAGCACAGTGTGCAGCTCATCAGTTGGACCCTGGACGACGCGCAGAAGACCTGGGAGCAGATCTTCCAGCAGAACGGCAAGACCTATCGTCATGCCAAGCTTGTCCTCTTCCGCGATGCCACCTACTCCGGCTGCGGTACGGCGCAGGCAGCCACTGGCCCCTTTTACTGCCCGGTCGATCAGAAGGTCTATATCGATCTCAGCTTCTGGGAGGAGCTCCAGCGCTTCGGCGGCGGTACGAGCGAGTTCGCACAGGCCTACGTTGTTACGCACGAGATCGGCCACCATGTACAGCGCCTGCTCGGGATTGAGAGCAATGTGCAACGCCTGATGTATGCGCGCCCGGCGCAGCGCAGCCAGCTCTCCGTCGCTCTGGAGCTACAGGCAGACTGCTTTGCCGGTGTGTGGGCGCACTCCGCTGAGCAGCGCGGTCATGTCCACACCAGTGACATTGCAGAGGGCATGAAGGCTGCGGCGGCAGTCGGCGACGATCATCTTCAGAAGATGGCCGGACGGGCCGTCAGTCCTGAACGCTTCACGCACGGCTCTTCCGAGCAGCGGCAGCAGTGGCTGGAGCGTGGTCTGCAGGACGGCACCATCGGCGCCTGCAATACCTTCAAGAATCTCAGCGACGCGGACAACCAGGACTAGAGCATTTTCCCTGTTACTGGG
>NZ_JBFRCY010000294.1:0-5267 GCF_052113305.1 Terriglobus sp. YAF25 | reverse complement strand
GCATGGGGCAACCGCATGCCGGTAGATAAGGACTTATTGGTTGCCAGTTAGGTTAGCTGTGAGGGTTGAAATAGGGAGAATGGCGTTCATGCTGCCGCTGCGGTAGCCCTGTGTATCGAGCGTCACATATTGGAAGCCCGCGGCGCGGAGAGCAGTGGTGATGCTGTCGAGCGCTTCCATCGATAGGGCGCGTGGAAGTTCTTCGCGTGCGATCTCGACGCGGGCGAGTGTGCCATGGTGCCGTACACGGACCTGCAGGAAGCCAAGGGCATTGAGCGCGTCTTCAGCGGCCTCTACCTGGGCCAGAGCCTCCGGTGTGACCTCGCGGCCGTATTCGAGTCGCGACGAAAGGCAGGCCGAAGCGGGCTTATCCCACACGGTGAGATTGGCGTTGCGAGCCAGGGTGCGGATCTCCTGCTTGCCGAGCTGCGCAGTCGCCAGCGGAGCCGTGGCATGGTGCAGTGTTGCAGCACGCTGGCCCGGGCGGAAATCGCCGTTGTCATCGAGGTTGCGGCCATAGGCGATGGTGGCGATGCCAAGCTCCCGGCTGAGTGCTTCCATGGCGTGGAAGAGCTCGTCCTTGCAGTGGAAGCAGCGCTGACTGTCGTTGCGAACGTAGTCCGGCTTCTCCATCTCGCGGGTGTTGATCACGCGGAGAGGAATGCTGTGCTGCTGTGCGAAGTCGATGGCTGCCGAGAGATGCTTCCGCGGCAGGCTGGGGGAGTCCGCGATGACGGCCTGCATGCGGTCGCCGAGGACCTGGTACGCCTCCCATGCCAGATAGGCTGAGTCGACGCCGCCGGAGTAGGCCACGAGAAGATGTTCGCTCGTGGCCAGCTCCCGGCGCAGGGTTTCGCGTTTTGCTGCGAGTGTGTCCATATACAGTTGCTGCGTTACAGATTCTTGCCGTAGTCCAGGCGGTTAGGGTTATGCAGCTTCTCGGCAGTCGCCCACAGGCCGGCCGAAGGCGTGCTGATGTAGAAGACTTCCTCACCGTCAGGCATGGTGTTCCAGCCTTCCTTCATGACGGCGGGGTCATAGCGCTTCTGCATCTCGGCGCAGTCGGCGTAGTCGTAGCCAACCTGCTCGATCTCTTCCTTGCTGAGATGGCCGGGAGCGTAGGTGATGGTGAAGCGGTCTTCGCTGGAGCCGTGGATCAGGTGCGCCACGCCATGCGGAATCTCCTGCATGTCGGCCTCGGTCTTGTAGAGCGAGAGCGTGCGCGGCGTTCCCTTGTAGCCATACTTGCGGATAAGGGCATCGACCTCGGGCTGTTCGCCAAAGCGCTCCACGCCGGGGGCGATGATCAGCAGCTCGCCGCCGTCTGCGATCGCCATACGGGTGCGGTAGACCGCCTTGTTCGCGACCCAGGTTGCCCGGAACTCATCGGCCTGCATCACGGCGACGACCTTCTTGATGGGCTTTTCGAAGACTGTGATGTTCTGCTCACGGCTCTTGCGGGCGGCCTGCAGATAGGTGTCGAGATCGTCGCCGACGAAGATGCCGCTCGTGACCAGCTTATTGTTGGCGTCGCGCTGCATCACGATCTGTAGATAGACATCCGGCAGATGCTTCAGCAGATTCTCTTCCGCCCAGTTATAGGTCGCGCGCAGTGGTGTGATCAGGCAGCCCAGGTTGTTCTCAATGCCGTAGACGGCAGCGGCGATGTGCGAGGCGCAGATGGTCTCCTTGCCGCCAAGGCCGATGAAGTAATTCTTGTTGTGGTTGGCGAAGCCCAGCACTTCGTGGGGAACCACGTGGCCGACGTTGATGATGAGGTCCCACTGCTGGTCCATCAGAACAGAGTTCAGGTCGACGGGGATCTCCCAGTCAGCGGCGCCCTGGGTGGTCTCCTTCACCAGCGAGGCAGGGATGGTGCCGATGTGGGTAACGCCGTTGCGCCAGTCATGGGGAAGGATGCGCTCGTGCGGAATATCGCCGAACATCCACTTGTTCTCGGCTTCGGTGTGGGGAATGTGCTGGCCGAGCGTGGGAATCACCAGGACATGAGCGTCGGGAAGCGCCTTGTAGAGCAGCTCCGTGATCTTGCCGGCGCCGGAGTGGGCACGGGTGAGATCCGGGGGAAGCAGCAGAACGCGCTTCAGGTCCTTGTTGATGCGCGTGCGAGCTTCGGTGAGAAGGCGGTCAACGGCGGATTGGATCTGCGCTTCGGTGAGGGCGTCGCCCTCAATGGAAAACCACGGCATGGGTTGTTTCGTCTCCTCTGGGGCGGCGATGCGCCTGCCTCAATGATTTTAAGGATGTCATAGTTGTCTGACCAATTTCAAGAATTGGTCAGGCAGGTTTCCGGGAAGTGGATTTTCGGGCAGATTTTTTAGGGCGGGTCGTCTTTTCCGGCTGACCGGCAAGGATGTCTTCCACGTGGCGCAGGTGGTTGCGCATGGCGGCGCGGGCTGCCTGTGGATCACGTGCTTTGATGGCTCTAAGGATCGCCTGGTGGTCGCGCAGCGTCATCTGCTGATGATGCTGCAGTCCGGCAAGGTGCGAGAGCGAGTGGAAGATGGGCGAGAAGATGCCCGCCCACAGGCTGTCCACAATGCTGGCGAGGACGTTGTTGCGCGCTGCTTCGGCGATCGCGACGTGAAAGTGACGGTCGGTGATCTGTGCATTCTGCCCGGCTGCATCGAGCGCCTTCATCTCCTGAATAGTGGCCTCAATCTGTTTGAGCTGTTCGGCAGAGGCGTTGAGAGCAGCATCGGCAGCGATCTCGCCCTCGATTAAAAGACGCGCTCGCAGCAGCTCGAATGGCCCCGGACCCGCATCGAGYAGCAACGGAACCTGATGCGGCGCCTGACGGATATAAGCGCCGGAGCCGACACGGATCTCGAGCTGTCCCGCGATCTCCAGGGCGATCATCGCCTCGCGGATCGTCGGCCGGGAGACGTTGAGTTTGCGGGCAAGGTCTTTTTCAGAGGGTAGACGTTGCCCTGGCTCAAGACGGTGCTCCCGGATGTAGGCGGAGATCTGTTCTGCTACGCGCTGATAGAGCCGCGGTGTGGGATGGCTGTTCGAGGACATGCTTCGCCACCATGGTACGCGATGGATGAAGGAAAACGTTTTTCTTGTATTTTGATCGATTTTCGCGGAACCGATCAGATGATTTGGGCGTATGCTCATTTCGGAGATACTTCCGCCCTTCTTCATGCAGTCTGCGCCGGTCGTCGATGACCGCAGGAAGATCTCACGTCCCCCTTTCGGTTGCAGTGTTCAGGCGCTCTTTCAGGAGCAGTGATGCGTATGCGTCATCGCGCACATGCTGCCCGTTTGTCTGCGTGCCCTTATTTCTACTTTGTCAGGAGTTTCCCTTCGATGAAACACGTTGTTATCGCTGCTACACCCGTTCCAGGTCATTTCAACCCCATGATGGCGGTGGCTCAGCATCTGGCTGCCAATGGATATCGCATTACCGTACTGACGGGTGAGATCTACCGTGATTGTGTCGAGACCGCCGGTCTCGGCTATGTGCCGCTTGCTGGAGCGGCGAACTATGACATGCGCTACCAGGATGTTTACTTTCCTGAACGCAGCCGCGTCGAGCCTGGTCTGCCGCAGATCACCTATGACATGCAACATGTCTTCGGAGACGCCATTGCGGAACAGTACGCCGCCTTGCAGCGCCTGGTGGATACTGAAGGCGTCGATGCCGTGTTGGCGGACTTGCTGTTCATGGGCATCCTTCCCATGTTGATGAAGTCACGCGCCGAGCGTCCCGCAATCATCTCCTGCGGCATTGTGCCCTGCATGTGTCGTAATGCCGAGGTCTCTCCGTTCACTGGGCATGACAGCTCTCCTGAGGGACTGCAGCGTAATGCGGAACACAACGCTCAGATCGCGGCTGCGCTTCAGCCGGCAACTGATTATGTGAGCGACAAGATCGAAGCATGCTGTGGCGAACGTCTGGAGACCTTCCTCTTCGATGAACTGTACGAGCGCCCCGACCTGTTTCTGCAGTTCACCACTCCGGCATTTGAGTTTCCGATGAAAGAGCTGCCGCACAATATGGCCTTTGTCGGGCCTATGATTCCGAAACACGACGATGTGGAGGCTCCTTCGTGGGTTCAGGCTCTCGATCCCGCGAAACCGGTAGTGTTTGTGACGCAGGGCACAATCGCCAACTATGACTTCAACCAGTTACTTCAACCCGCACTGGATGGCCTGGCCGATGAGCCGGTGCAGGTCGTCGCAACCGCTGGCGGCGCTGATGCGAGCGCGGTGCGCATTCCTGCGAATGCCCGGCTGGAGAGCTATCTGTCGTACGCGGCCATTCTGCCGAAGACGGACGTCTTTGTGACCAATGGAGGTTACAACGGCGTACAGATGGCCCTACGTGCTGGGGTGCCGATTGTGAGTGCCGGTGCTTCGGAGGATAAGCCCTTCGTCTCTGCGCGTGTGGCATGGAGTGGCTGCGGTGTCGACCTCAGGACCGGGACGCCGACAGCGGAGCAGATTCGCGATGCAGTACGGACGGTTCTCGCAGAAAGCCGCTACCGCCAGAAGGCACAGGCGATGAGTTGTGCATATGAAGGATGCGACGCGTTGCGCAACACCCTGTTGGCGATTGAGCCCTTTATCAACAGCAGCGTCATTGCGGAAGAAGAGCTGGCGAGCGTCTAGCCCTGCAGTCACACAAGATGCCCCGCATCTGTAATGTCGGGTGCGGGGCATCTTCGTTTCGGCATTGATGCGGGGCACTAGAGCATTTCTCCTAAGAGGGTAGTGCGGAGTTTTGACTGCTTGCGCCGTTTTCCTGCGAAGAAAACGGCATTCGCGGAATTATCCAGAGCTACGGCATTAGGAGAATTGCTCTAGAGGTTAGTTGCAAAGCTCGAATGGCAGCGAGTGACGTATCTCCCGGAGCAGCTCTGCGGGGTGGATTGGTTTGTGCAGCAGCTCGAAGTCGTAGCCCCGGTTTCGAGCTGACTCCAGAAGGTCCACGGTGCCGGCTTGACCAGAGAAGAGCAGCACCTTGCATGGCGTGATCTTTTTCATAGCGATGGCGAGCTCGATGCCCGAGAGATAGGGCATCATGACATCGCTGAGAAGCAGATCGGGTGGTGTGATGAGGGCCATCTCCAGCGCGCGACGTGGATCGTTGAAGTCGCAGGCAGAAAAGCCCTCTTGCTTGAGAATCGTCGCAAGAGACCTTGAGATCAATGTTTCGYCGTCAACAACGAAGATAAGCGGACGATTTTCGTTCGTCATCTGCTTCACCTCGATTTCTTTCGATGAGCGCTGCTTCTAAATGC
>NZ_JBFRCY010000293.1:0-5276 GCF_052113305.1 Terriglobus sp. YAF25 | reverse complement strand
CGACGAGAAGATAAAGATCTACGACAAGCTCAGCCGCACGCAGATCGCCGCCGAGTCCGCTGGGACACCGAAGTATCGCGATCATCGCCTGCTGGCGATGTACTTCGATATGACATCGATGTCGCCGCCTGACCAGTTGCGAGCCCTGCAGGCTGCCGAAAAATTCATTCGCACACAGATGCTTCCGGAGGATCTTGTGGCGCTCCTGCGCTACGGCGGCGGCTCCGTGGATGTACTGCAGGACTTCTCTGCTGACCGTAACCGCCTCCTCTCCATCCTGAGCACCATGATTGTCGGTGAGGGTCAGGGCATGGCAGGCGATAACTCCGGCGACGACACCTCCGATCCCGGAGCAGCCTTCGGACAGGACGATGCCGAGTTCAACATCTTCAATACCGACCGCCAGCTCGCAGCTCTGCAGACTGCCGCCGAGATGCTGGGACGGTTGAGTGAGAAGAAGTCGCTGCTCTACTTCGGTTCGGGCTTGAGCCTGAATGGCCTGAACAACCAGGCACAGATGCATGCCACCACCAACGCAGCCATCCGTGCAGGGGTCTCCTTCTGGCCGATCGATGCGCGCGGCCTGGTCGCCACTCCGCCCATGGGCGATGCCACGCAAAGCTCACCAGGCGGACTGGCCATGTACACCGGAGCATCCGCAACTTCGGTCACCAATATGCGCGTCCAGTCGCAGGACACCCTCTATGCGTTGGCCTCCGACACGGGCGGAAAGGCATTGCTGGATAACAACGATCTCACCCGCGGCATCCGCAACGCGCAGGAGGCCATGTCCAGCTACTATCTCCTCGGTTACTACACGACCAATGGAGAGAAGGACGGCAAGTTCCGCCGCATCAAGATCACGCTGAACAACGGACAGGAAGCTACCCTCGAATACCGCCAGGGCTACTATGCCGGTAAGGACTACTCCAAGTTCAATACTGCAGACAAAGAGCGCCAGCTTGAAGATGCGCTGATGCAGCCTGACCCGGTCACGGACCTCACCATCGCGATGGAAGTGAATTACTTCCAGCTCAACCGTGCCGAATACTTCGTCCCCATCGCCGTAAAAATCCCGGGACGCGAGCTGGCGCTGGCTAAGAAGCGCGGCTCGCAGCATACGCTGATTGACTTCATCGGCGAAGTAAAGGACAGCTACGGCTCCACCGTGCAGAACCTGCGTGACTCTGTCGACATCAAGCTCTCGGACTCCACCGCACAGGAGCTGGCTCGCCGCCCGATCCAATACGACGCCGGCTTCACGCTGCTGCCCGGCAAATATCTGATCAAGTTCCTCGCCCGCGACAATGAGACCGGACGCATTGGAACCTACCAGGCCAACTTCACAGTGCCGAACCTCAACAAGCAGGTCGAACGCCTTGCCATAAGCTCTGTGGTTCTGAGCAGCCAGCGTGTGGCAGCCTCACAGGCTCTGTTCAATGTAGAAAAACAGAAGCAGCAGGCAAAGAACGATGCCGTCAATCCGCTGATGCTGGGCGGAGAGAAGCTGATCCCTTCGGTCACGCGCGTCTTCCACCATGCGCGACCGGCGACCATCTTTCTGCAGGCTTACCAGCAGGGCACTACTCCACCAGAGCCCCTGCTGGCCTATGCCACCTTCTTCCGTACTCACGATGGGAAGCAGGAGGTTGCCATGCAGACACCGACGGTCATTGCATCGAACGCCGGAAGCACACAACTGCACACGACCCCAATCGCCATGACGATTCCGCTGGACCAGCTTGAACCCGGCGAGTACCAATGCCAGATAACTGTCCTGGGCGCAACCGATCAGAAGAGCTTCTTCTGGTCAGCCAAGGTTGAAGTGCAGTAACTAAAACAATTCGGAACCGATACTCCCGTTGCCCCATTCTTTTGCTTCGCAAAAGAATGGGGCAACGAATGCACGGGCTGCTTAGAACGTCAGCTTCAACGCCGTCTGTATATTCCTCGGAGAGTTTGCCTGTGACGTAATGTTTCCGAAGGTCGACGAACCGACCTGAGTATTTGGCACGCCAAACTGCACCTTGTTGAGCAGGTTGAAGGCCTCAAAGCGGAACTGCAGCCCGAGACGCTCGTGAATGGTAAAGTCCTTCAACAGCGACAGATCATCCTGGAAACCGGTTGGGCTGCGCATGCGTCCGGAGGTGCGAGGTACGTTGCCCAGCTCGAAGGCAGTTGCTTTGCGGAAGGCGTTGGGGTTGAAGTAGCTCTGCGTCTGTCCATTACCACCAAGGCGTTGACGGACATCGCCCGAGGTAAGCGGATCAGTGCCGGAGACGAAGAAGGGACGAGATCCAGAGTAAGCCTGACCGCCCGTCTGCGTGATACCCAGCGCATAACCCGACTGCACTGAGACGATGCTGTTGAGCTTCCATCCGCCGATCACCTGGTTCAGCCATCCGCTGACATTGCCGCCGAATGCCTGCCCACGTCCGAACGGCAGCGAGTAATTGGCATTTGCAACGATGCGATGCGGGATATCGGTGGCCATCACGGACCACTCCTTATCCTGAATGTGATAGCTGTTCTGGATACCAGGCGTTCCATTCGCGTTGAGGAATCCCGTTAGCAGGGGTGAAGTATTTCCCATCAACTTCGAGAAGGTGTAACTGACGGTAGCCGAAAGATTCTTCGAGCGCTGGATGGTGACAAACGCCTGCACCGCATGGAAGATGGAGGCGCCGATTCCCATCTGGGCAACCGTGATGGAACCGTTCGACATCCCGGTATTCGGTGTGTACTGCGGATAGAGCGAGAGCAACTGCACCCGCTGCACCGTTGCGGGAGTCGCAAGTGGCCCCGCCAGCGAGTTGCCGTAGAACGGGTTCGTTACCGATGCGTTGAGGTAGTCAATCTGCGACTGGCTACCGGGAGCTCCCCAGTACTGATCGCGCAGATCGTTAGGCCGGTAGTTGATGGGCAGGTGCACACCGTGGCTGCCGACGTAGTTGAGGTGAACCACGACGCCATTGGCGACCTGCTCCTCGACACCTGCGTTGAACTGCTGGAAGTACGGCAATGGATTGTTATAAATTGCGCCGCTGACAGAGGTACCCGTTCCGGCAGTCACACCGGCACTCGGTCCCGCAGGCAGCAACACACCCGATGGGAATGGATTTGCAATTGTGGTCGTAGGAACGCTGGTGCTGGTGAAGTTCGTCTGTGTCTGCTGCGAGTAGCCAAGCGTACCTGTGCCATAGAAGCGCTGCGATGTCGGCAGATACATCAGGCCATAGCCTGCACGCAACACCGTCTTATTGGTCGCCTGGAAGGCAAGGCCGATGCGGGGGGCGAACTTGTTGTAGGACGTCTTCCACGTACGGTCRGGGAAATTGCTGCCGAGGTAACGCGCTCCGCCCGTGAACGGCAGCGCTGAGCTCGAAAGCGGGTTCGATGCTGACAAGTCCAGGTCAGCCCACTGGTTATGCCGCTCACGATATCCGGTCTCGAGGTCATAACGCAGACCGAAGTTCATCGTCAGCTTCGAAGTCGCACGCCAGTCTTCCTGCACATACATGGCGTGATACCAGGAGTCATATGCCGGTTTTACCTGACGAACGATCGAGGCACTGGTGAAGGTTCCCATCAGGAAGGCCGCGAAGGAGTCGAACTGCGCCTGATTAGAAGCCGCCGCGCTGGTGACATTGGGGCCATTCGTGAGCGTCGTGTCGAACGAGAGAGAACCTGGACCGTTGCCGGCGCTCTGCTGATGCTCAAGGATGAGACGGCCATCGTAACCGAAGGTCAGGGTGTGCTTGCCGTGCTGCCACACTGCTGTCGATTCGAGGAAGTGGCTGTAGTGCTCCCAACGGTTAGTGTTAGCCGCTTGTGACATATTGGCATAGCCACTGATGCCCACAAATGGCAGACCAGGAAGCTGCTGCTGCGAATCGAGGTTTGTAAAACCGTAGTCAGATGCTTTGTAGCCGGTATAGTTCTGAGGAATCTGGAAGTTCTTCTGGTAAGCAAAACCATAGTTGGTCTGCAACAGAAGGTTCGGCGTAATCGTCCAGGTATCACCAACCGCAAACAAATAGGCGCGCAAGGTCTGATTGATGCCACTGGGACCATTCGCTTGATTGAAGAGGTCGTTCTCGTGGTGTGTATTCGTATCGCGCGTACCGCGTACGAAGACGCGCTGCGATGGGGAAAAGTTATGGTCGACGCGGAAGTTGAACTGATCTACCTGGTCGCTGGTGCGGTTGGCATAAACATAGTTGTTGCTTGTTCCCGACAGGTTAGGTAGCGGCAGGAACTGCAGCAGCTTCTGCGAGACAGGATTGATGTTCTGCACCAGCTTGCCAGCGCCATAGCATCCGGTCGAGTTGCAACCGGCAGGCAGAGGCTGACGTGTGTTTCCGCTGGTGCTGTACGGATCGTAGATCATTCCGGGGGCTTCACTAAACACACCCTGACGCTGCAACGCCGTGGGTACAGTTGTCGTCACCGCGTTATACAGCACGTTACGCGCTGCCTCCCACCCGAAGGTAAAGAAGGTCTTCTCGCGGCCGTTATAGATCTTCGGCAGCCATACCGGACCGTTCAGGAAGAAGCCATACTGATTGAACTTGTGCGGCGCGCGGAAGTCGTTACGCCCACGGATCGGCGGTGTGTTGTTGTACTTCAGGAAGTATGGCGCCGCATCCAGCTTCTCATTGCGCAGGTAGTCATAGGCCGTGCCGTGGATCCGGTTGGTGCCGGTCTTCGATACGATATTCAGAATGCCGCCGGAAGAACGCCCGAACTGCGCCGAAGGCACTGAGGTGATGACCTTGAACTGATCGACCACCTCAACCGAAGGGGTAAGCGCGGGCTGGCCCTGGCAGCAGACCGTTACTGGCACGCCGTCAAAGAAGATCTCGTTCGAACCGGCGGCGCCACCGTTGGATTCAAAGTTGTTCGTACCCGCGGCCACCACGGCGCCGCGTGTCTGGCTCACACCCTGTCCGAAGCCACCACCGGGCGCGATACCGGGTGAAAGCGCCGCCAGACCATAGGGGTTACGGCCGTTCAGCGGAAGATCGCTGACCTGCCGGGTCCCGACGGTGTAACTGATGGTCGCATCGCTGGTCTCGAGATCGGCCATGCCGGCAGACTCAACATTGATGGTCTCAGTGCTGGAGCCGATCTCAAGCGCAAGATCGATGTTGGCGGTCTGACCAACGCTGAGAGTCAGCGTTGTCTCCGCCGACTTGAAGCCAGACTGCGAGACCTGCACCTTGTAGGGACCCGTCTGAAGCGAGAGGAAAGAGTAGATACCGTCGCTGTTGCTC
>NZ_JBFRCY010000292.1:0-7283 GCF_052113305.1 Terriglobus sp. YAF25 | reverse complement strand
GACCGACCCTGTGCAATTGAACCCGGTCCTTGGAACCAATGCCAACCAGGCGGTGCCGATCGATACGTTCAACGTCACCAACATGTACGTGAACTTCACGATGCGCCGCGGATCCATCTTCGACCAGACCAAGATCCGCTTCAGCGTCAACAACCTCTTCGACCAGCACAACATCACCAGCGTGAATCCGACTGGTTCGGTACCGCTCACCCGCACCAACTACGTCTTCACGCCAGCCTCAGGAGACACCGTGGGCCTCCTGCCCGGACGCAGCTTTATGCTCTCCTTCACCATCGGTCTGTCCCGGCGACAGTAACCGAAGCACGAGTAACCAACCTTGCGGAGGGCCGGAAACGGCTCTCCGTTCTTTTCTTTAAGGGGATAAAGCGTTTTTCCTGCGGGTGTAGAGCAGGGTTTCCGCATCGATGGGCGTTTTC
This sequence comes from Terriglobus sp. YAF25, assembly GCF_052113305.1. Taxonomy (NCBI): domain Bacteria; kingdom Pseudomonadati; phylum Acidobacteriota; class Terriglobia; order Terriglobales; family Acidobacteriaceae; genus Terriglobus; species Terriglobus sp. YAF25. The sequence continues at coordinate 6,846 of NZ_JBFRCY010000292.1, read as the reverse complement.
CGCGATGAAAACGCCACCGCACGTCCATTCCGGGATACCCAGCAACAGGAAAAACGCTCTAGAATCAGTTATGGCCATCGCACGGCCTGCGACCACGCAGGCTGGGTCCGGATTGACGCCTCCCGAGATCACCTCCAGCGCCGTCTCCGCCGCCAACGGCGTTGATCTGGAGCAGCCGATTTCTGTGCCCAAAGCTCTGGAAGATGCCTCGGTCCACGATTCGTTGGCCTCTCCCAGCGGCATTCTGGCGGAAAAGCCCTTAGCTCCCCTCGCCAAACCGACCTCCGTCACACCCTACCTGACCTGGTTGGATAGCGCCTCGGCTCAGCGCATTGACGTAAAGTTCGCGCACCTGCTCGAGACCGTCCGGACCTTCCGCCCCGGCGACGACATGGAGGTCATCCGCAAAGCCTGGATCTTCTGCCTGGAGAACCACGCCGACCAAAAACGTGCCTCCGGCGAACCCTACGTCATCCATCCGCTCGAGGTCGCCCAGTTGCTCGCGGAGATGAAGCTGGACGCCACCGCCATCGCCGCCGGCCTGCTTCATGACGCGGTGGAAGATACCGACGTCACCGCCGACGAGATTTCGACCCGCTTCAGCGATCAGGTCGCCCACATTGTCGAGGGCGTCACCAAGCTCGACAAGATCAAGTTCGCCAACCGCGAAGACCACCAGGCGGAAAACATCCGCAAGATGCTTCTCGCCATGGTCACCGATGTCCGCGTTGTGCTCATCAAGCTGGCCGACCGCCTGCACAACATGCGGACGCTGGAGCACCTGAGACCCGAGAAGCAGCAGAAGATCGCCAGAGAGACCCTCGACGTCTACGCCCCTCTCGCCCATCGCCTGGGTATGGGTAAGCTTCGCGGCGAACTCGAAGACCTTGCCTTCCGCTACGTCGATCCCGTCGCCTACCAGCAGGTCGAGAAAGAGGTCGACCAGGTCCGTGACGCGGGCGAACGCTTCCTGCAGGGCATCGCCAAGGTCCTGGAGGAGAAACTCGCCTCACACCACATCCATGGCCGCGTCGAGTACCGCATCAAGCGTCTCTACTCCATCCAGCAGAAGCTGCAGGATGGGTCGCTTCCACTGAACCAGGTCTACGACCTTCTGGCCGTTCGCGTCATCACCCAGACCGTCGGCGAATGCTACGCCATGCTTGGCCTGCTGCACTCCACCTGGCGTCCTGTCCCCGGCCGTATCAAGGACTTCATCGCCATGCCGCGGCCGAACATGTACCAGTCGCTGCATACCACCCTCATCGCCGATGGCGGCCACCAGTTCGAGGTGCAGATCCGGACCGAGGAGATGCACCGCATCGCCGAAGAAGGTATCGCAGCGCACTGGAAGTACAAGGCTAACGAATCTGTCACCGACAAGGACGAACAGCGCCTCGCCTGGGTACGCCAGATCATGGAATGGCAGCGCGAGATGACCGACCCCAACGAGTTCATGTCGACGCTCAAGATCGACTTGTACCCGGAGGAGGTCTACACCTTCACCCCCAAGGGCAAGGTGGTGGTGCTACCGAAGGACGCCACATCAAGCACTGGATCAACGTGCACCAGCGCGAACGCGCCATCGAGATCGGCCGCAAGCTCCTCGACCGCGAGGGCCGCAAGTTCAAGGTCGCCATCACCAAACTGACCGAAGCCGATTTCACCCGCGTTGCCAATGAGTACGGTCTCGGCAATGGAGAGGATCTCTTCGCCGGCCTCGGCTTCGGCAAGCTGTCATCACGCCAGGTGCTCAACAAACTGGAACCCGGCAGCACTATGCCGATTGAAACCGACACGGAGCCGACCCTTCCCACGCCCGGACAGATGTCCGAGGCGGTCAAGCGCGTCTTCTTCGGCAAAGGATCAGACTCGCTGCAGGTGGAAGGCCAGGACGACCTGCTTGTCTACCGCGCGCGATGTTGTAATCCCATCCGGGGCGAAGAGATCGTGGGCTATGTCACCCGCGGTAAAGGCGTGGCTGTGCACGCACGAAGCTGTCCAAACGTACAGAATCTGCTCTACGAGAGCGACCGCCGCATCAATGTGGAGTGGTCGGCTACACCATCGGCGAACGCCCGCCAGACCACCTATCCCGTGAAACTCATCCTCACCTGCGACGACCGCACCGGTATGCTGAAGGAGTTCACCGCCATCATCTCCGACGACGACACCAACATCCGCAGCGTGGAATCACGCTCGAACGACGACGGCACCGCCACCGTCGAGTTTGTCGTCGAGACCGTCGACCTGAAACACCTGAACAAACTGGTCAACGACCTCCGCCGCGTCCAAGGCGTCCGCGACGTCCAGCGCGTGAATAAGAACTAAAAGCGACCCATCTTCTTGTTTTGTCATCCTGAGCAAAGCGAAGGACCTGCTTTATGCTGCCCATACATCGGGGTGCCCCACATCTCGGCACGGCCGAGATGTGGAGTATCGAGCTCTGCTCGATCCGCTTTAGTTTTTGTGGCTTCCCTATCCACCCTAACGGGCAGGAATTAGAAAGCAGATCCTTCGCATTGCTCAGGATGACAAAGTTACAGACCGAAATTACCGCTTCAACCGCGCATCAAACGGATACGCATAACTCTCCGCGATCCGGAATCGCTTTGCCGAGCGATGCAAGGGATTAAAGAGATAATTCGCCGTCTCCGGAACAATCGCGCTCGGTATCTTCAGCAGCACTGTTTCAGCCTCACGCAGCCACTCTGTTCCGAGATGCTGTGTCCGTTCGAGATCGTGCTGCCATCCCGCGCCAAGCTGTGATGCGCGAATCTCATCCAGCTTCACCGTCGGGCCCACAATGCGCAGCAACGTGAATGCCGGTGGCACATCATTAGCCGCTGTATGCGCACAGACTTCGAGCAATGCAGCCGCGGGATGATCTGCCAGATAGACAACCGGCTGACCGGCAAAGTGCCAGCGCCCGGGCGCACGCTGTCCGCCAACGCCCTTCAGATCCTTGAAACGGCTGATGCGCCAGAGAATCACTAGACGAAGAAGCCTTCGTCGATCTRTACCAGCATCTCTTCGACAATGCGGCTGCCGGTGTCCGTCTTCAGCAGCGACAATGGGGTCCGCTCGTCCAACCTCACATGCGGCCGGCGAAGCCACGCCAGTGCACGCTCGCGCGAGCCGTACGTTGCTTCTGCCGCCGAGAGCACACGGATCACCCGCAGTACCCGGTCAGACTCCTCCAGCGTCAGCTTCTCTCGCTTCGCCTTGCGATGCTGCAGGGTGCGCGACGGAATCACAACTGCGTCGATCTCCGCCCGCTCCAGCCCAAGCTCCGAGAGGCGCCCAACGACCGAGGGCGCGAGCCGCGCTTCAACGATCTTCAGCACCGCCGCCTCGGTCACCGGAGCACCGAGACCGAGCCAATCACCGATTTGGACCATTGCGGTATTCATACCAACATTATGCCACAAAAATAACGGCAAAATGTTATACAGGTTATCCTGAACATCCATGAAGAAGAGCCTCTTCGCCGCGCTTCTCCTCCTCGTCTCCAGCATCTCCTTCGCGCAGGAAACCCCGACCATCCGCGTCAACACCAACCTGGTGCAGGTACCGGTTTCAGTCGATTACAAGGGCGAGCGGCTCTATGGCCTTAAACCTGAACAATTTGTGGTGCAGGATAACGGGGTCGAGCAGAAGATCCGTCTCGATGAAGACGCCGATCAGCAGGGCATCGCGCTCTTCGTCATGGTGGAGTGCGGCCGCGAGTCCATGATGCAGTTCGGTAACATCAGCGGCCTGGCAACGATGGTAGAAAGCATCGTCGGCGGTGCACCCAAGCTCATCGCTGTGGCCCGTTACGCCTCCGGCCCGGAGCTGTTGCAGGACTTCACCGGCAACATGGAGAAGACCACAATGACGCTGAACGCCCTCAAGCCCTGCGAAGATGGCGGGGCCAACACGCTCGACGCCGTGAAATATGCCGCCGAAGCTCTGTCCCAGCGTCCCAGCCGCTACCGGCGCGCCATCCTGCTCGTCGGGGAGACCCGGGACCACGGCAGCAAGGTCAAACCCGAAGCCGTCGTTGAAGAACTCGGCCGCTCGAATGTCGTCGTTGATTCCGTAAGCTTTAACCCCGGCAAAACCGAGATTGTGAATAGCCTCTTCCACGGCCAGATGGGCTCCGGGCCCCTCGGTCTCCTCGTCATGGCAGTCAACGCCCTGAAGAAGAACGTCCCCAAAACCCTGTCAGAGCTCTCAGGCGGCGAGTACATCAACTTCACCACCCAGAAAGGCTTCGATAACGGTATGTTGCGGCTGTCGAACCACATCCACGACTATTACCTGCTCAGCTTCCAGCCGCCGGCCACCGTCGAACCGGGGCTGCATCGCATCACCATCTCCATCCCCGACTATCCCGACGCGAAACTCCGCGCCCGCCAGAGCTACTGGGCCGGACCAGCCGGGGCACAGTAAACCCTCCCCGGCGCTGAAACATTCCTGTAACATTGCCGGGAGATGCGAGGGCTGGTTTTCAAGGAAGCGTCTTCCGCCGAAGAGATCGACCAGATCGAGCGGCTAAATCACCAGACATTCGCGGAAGAAATCCAGCAGCACGCTCCGCGAGAAAACGGCAGACTGCCAGACCGCTTCCACGCGACAAACCGTTATTTCATCGCTCTGCGCGACGGCAAGCTGCAGGGCATGATCTCCGCTAACACCACGCCTCCCTTCTCAACCGAAAAGCGTCTGCCTGCAAAAGCCGCGATCTACGCCTTCGGCACAAAACCGTGCGAAGTGCGGATGCTTGCAGTCACTCCGCAGTCGCGCGGAGGCATGGTGCTGGCCGGACTCTTCTGGAAGGTCTATGACTTCGCCAGGCGCGATGGTTGCACCCATCTCCTCATCTCCGGCGTAGTCGAACGCCTCGATATGTATCGCTCCGTTGGTTTTGAAGCATTGGGTCCGCCCGTTCCCGATGGCGACGCCAGCTTCGTTCCCATGGCCCTCTCCCTGGAAAAACTCCCGGCCGGCGTCCACGAGTCCCTCTTCCGGCGATGGTGGCAAACGGAGAGTTTGGCGGCCGCCTCCTTGGGCAAGCTCTTCGTGCCGGCCTTCGCCATGAAGTGCTCGAGTGGAAGTGGAACGAAGCATGGAACTTCCAGCAGATCGCAGATGCCATACAACGGCGCCCTGCATGGGTATGGGCCGTTCATCTTGAAACCAGTACTGGCCGTCTGAATCCATTGCATCGGCTCGACCGGCTCTGCCGCGAACACGGCATTCCCCTCATGGCAGACTGCGTCAGCAGTCTCGGTGCTGTGCCGCTCGAGGGCCTCGCTCTCTTTCTCGCATCCGCAGTCAGTGGAAAGGCTCTGGGTTCATATGCGGGCCTCGCTCTTATCTTCGCGAATGAAGATGCGCTTGATCGGATGCAGCCACGGCATCTTCCATCCGTCTTCGATATTCATGCCGCCATCCACGCCGAAGCTCCCAGGTTCACTCTTGCTTCGCCTCAGGTTGTAGCCCTGCATGCTGCTCTACGCCACTACTACGGTTCAGCTTCCAGAACCCAGGCACGCTTCCGCCGCTATGCCGAAGTTGCCGCTCTTGTCCGCGAAAACCTGCTCACTGCAGAGCTTCCACCGTTGACTCAGGACCACGAAGCCTCACCTGTCATCGCGACCTTCGCTCTTCCCACGGGCATCGCTGAATCCTGTTATCAGGCCGGGTATCACATTGCCCATCAAAGCGGCTATCTGCAGTCTAGAGGTTGGGGCCAGATCAGTGTGATGGGGGATGTTCAACCAGCAATGCTCCGCAATCTGTTCCCCGCGCTCAACTCTGTCCCGTAAACCCGGCTGGCGTAAACTGCCCTCATGAGCGACACCAACAAGACCGCCGTCTCCACCAAGGAAGCACCGGCCGCCATCGGCCCCTATTCGCAGGCTATCCGCGTAGGTGACACACTCTTCACCTCCGGCCAGGTCGCCCTCGACCCCGTTACCGGCAACCTGATCGAAGGTGGCATTAAAGAGCAGACCGTCCGCGTACTGGAAAACCTGAAAGCTGTTCTCGCCGCCGCCGGCCTGGATATGGTGCATGTGGTCAAGACCACTGTCTTCCTCAAGGACATGAAGGATTTCGCCGCAATGAACGAGATTTACGCCAGGTATCTTGCCCCGGCGGGCACCGTGGCTCCGGCGCGCACCACGATCCAGGTAGCAGCGCTGCCCAAGGATGCTTTGGTTGAGATCGAGGTCATCGCCAAGGAATCCGCTTAAGCCCTCCAGGCGTCTAACAAGCAAAAGGAGATTCCAATGGCCGAAACACCTATGCTCGATGAGCAGACGACGACCAGCGGCAAGATCCACAAGACCGAAGAGGAGTGGCGTCAGCAACTCACACCGGAGCAGTTCCATATCCTGCGCCGGAAAGGTACAGAACCGGCATTTACCGGTGCTCTGCACCAGAATCACCAAGATGGAACCTATTGTTGTGCAGGGTGCGGCGCCGAGCTGTTTACCTCAGACAAGAAGTTCGACTCAGGTTCCGGCTGGCCCAGCTTCTGGCAGCCTATCTCGGCTGATGTAATTGAGGCGCATGAGGACAGCAGCTACGGCATGCGCCGGATCGAGGTGACCTGCGCGCGCTGTGGCGGCCACCTTGGCCACGTCTTCCCCGACGGTCCTCGCCCCACTGGTCTTCGCTACTGCATCAATTCCGCATCGCTGGAGTTCGACAAAGAACCGAAGTAATTCTGTCTATTACCCCAAAATGGCCCGCGAACCTGCGGGCCATTTCGATTTAACAGCCGCGAATTCGTACAATAGACACTATCGTGACACTGGATTTTCTAGGTTCCACTACCCGCACACACCGGTG
>NZ_JBFRCY010000291.1:0-6068 GCF_052113305.1 Terriglobus sp. YAF25 | reverse complement strand
GTGTCTATGCTTTGGGCGCAGGTCTGTTTTTTGTCGGCTATTCGTTATGCGGATTTCCCAGCAACCTGATCCTTCACAAGGTAGGCGCGAAAAAATGGCTTGCCATCCTTATGGTGGGTTGGGGAGCCGTATCGATGGCTACCATGTTCGTGACGGGACCCGCATCGTTTTACTTTTTACGGTTCCTGCTGGGCGTGCTAGAGGCAGGTTTCTTCCCAGGCGCGATCCTCTATCTGACCTATTGGTTTCCTAATAGTATTCGTGGCCGGATCCTTGGATTGTTCTACCTGGGTGTTCCACTTGCGCTCATCTTTGGAGGACCGCTCTCGGGTTTGCTGCTTGAGATGCCTCCATTCCTCGGACTTCAAAGCTGGCAGTGGATGTTTCTCGTGGAAGGCTTCATGGCAGTCGTTCTCGGTCTGTTTGCTTTCTGGTATCTGGATGACAGGCCGTCCAATGCCTCCTGGCTGCCGGCCGAAGAAAGGCACGCGTTGGAGAATACGTTGACGCTTGAAGAAGAGGAACGGAGTTCTGCCGGGCCAACGAAGCTCCTGCCCATGTTTCGCGATCTTCGAGTCATGCACTTCCTATTGATCTATGCCCTCATCCAAACCAGTACGTATGGCGCAGTCTTTTATCTCCCAGCCGAAATATCGGCACTTATGCATAGACCCGTGGGGATCGAGGTCGGCCTGGTGTCGGCGATCCCGTGGATCTTCACGCTGGCTGCCGTCTATCTCCTGCCGCACCTCGCCGACAAGTTCCACAGGCATCGGCAACTCGCATCGCTGACCTTACTGATCTCGGGCTGCGCAAGTTTCGCATTTCCTGCCTGCGGGGCGGGCATGGGCCTGGTAATGCTTTCGCTTGCGGTGGGCGGCTTTATTGCCGTACAACCGCTTTTCTGGACGTTTCCAACGGGATACCTGGCTGACCGTGCAGCGGCGGGCGGAATCGCTGTAATAGGAATGGGCAATCTGGGGGGATTCCTTGCACCCAACCTCAAGGTCTGGGCTGATCAACACTTCGGATCGCAACACGCAGGCTTGTACCTTCTGGCAGCGCTTACGGTTCTAAACGCGGGTTTGATTGCCCTTGTAAGAGGTCGTCCTGCCCAAAGCACGACTTGAAACCCCGCTTGATGACAGAATATTTTCGCGGGACGGTGAGGATCTCGAGCCCGCTGCAGGAGCACTGGAATGTTTGAACTCAAAGGACAGACAGCCATCGTCACGGGAGCAGCCACGGGTATTGGCGAAGCCATTGCGACGCGTCTCGGCGCGGCCGGTGCGACCGTAGTCGTTGCGGATCTGAATCTCGAAGGGGCGACGAGCGTTGCCACACGCATCGATAACGGAGCCTTCGCCCTCAAGGTTGACGTCAGCGACAAATCCTCGATTGAGGCATGTGCCGCCGAGGTGCTTAAGCGCACAGGGCAAATCGACATCCTCGTAAATAATGCGGGCATCGCCGGCCCAGCAGGTCCCATCTGGGAACAGACCCCGGAGACCTGGGACAAAGTCGTCGCCGTCAACCTGAGCAGCATCTTCTACTTCTGCCGCGCCGTGTTGCCACATATGCGCGAGCGCAGGTATGGCCGCATTGTGAACATCGCTTCGATCGCCGGCAAGGAAGGCAACCCTGGAATGGTTCCCTACTCGGCGACGAAGGCGGGTGTGATCGGGCTCACGAAGGCCGTTGGCAAAGAGGTAGCAACCGAGGGCATTTGCGTTAATGCCATCAGCCCCGCGGTCGTACGAACGAAGGTTCTGGAGCAGCTCACGCCTCAACAAGTGAGTTATATGACAGATAAGATTCCGATGAAACGTACCGGCACGCCAGAGGAGATTGCTGCCGTGGCACACTTCCTCGCCAGTCCGGATTGTTCTTTCGTGACGGCACAGTGCTACGACGTAAGCGGTGGACGCGCCACCTACTAGGGTGTCATCGACCTGAAAACAGAGAGGCAAAGATATTGAAGCAGGCAGCACACAAGCTTGAGATTTCGACGCGTGGCCAGGGGCTATACGAATTTACGTCAACTATCAACGAATGGGTGGGGCGCCAGAAGATGCAAACCGGCCTTCTAACGGTGTTTTGCCGGCACACGTCAGCTTCGCTTCTGATTCAGGAGAATGCCGATCCAACTGTGCGCCGGGACATCAAAGCCTATTTCGACCGTCTCGCGCCGGAGGATGGACCGTACGATCACAACTACGAAGGGCCCGACGACATGCCCGCTCATCTGAAAACAGCACTTACTCAAGTGCAGCTTTCGATCCCCGTAATGAATGACAGGCTCGTATTAGGCACCTGGCAAGGTATCTACCTTTTCGAACACCGGATACATCCTCACCGACGGGAGATAGTGCTGCACCTGATCGGAGATTAGACGAGAGCATTTCCCTGGGCTTTCAGGCCAAATTCAGTTCTTTCAAGCCTTCACCAACGGCGCGAAGATTTTCTAATTTCATTTCGGAGTATTTGCGTGAAACGATGATGCCATCTGCTCCGCCTCGGAACGCTGCAGTTACAGCACCTTTGGTTCCAGCAGGAGTGCACCTAGCGTGTCCCTTGGCGGTAGGAATGTCCACGTCAATTCCAGGCCAGAGCTTAGTCTGTGTACCGGCGAGCCCTTCGCGCGCCCGCCTGGTTTCACGATAGACATAATCGGAAGAGTAGCCGGCGGCAGGAAGCGTCGTGAGATCTTTCTCGTTACCGTAATCGAGAACACGATAATGGAAGTCGAGCAACTCCTGCTTCGGCACATCGGCAAAGTAGGAGGTTCCCACACTGTCGATGTAATCCACCATGCGCTCTCCTGCACAATTCTGATAGATCACCACTTTGAGGAAGTCTGAGTACGGCGCCATCTCCGCGAGATCCTGCTCCGCGCGGTAGATCGGGTTAAACGAATTGTTATGCCATATATGCCAACCGACCCCGAGCTTCGAGTTTACGGACTTCACCCGATCGTAGATTGCTTTCTGCACCTCGCGGAGGCTCGATGTCCAGAGCGTCTCCCAGGCGAGAAGCTCCGGGTAACGAAGCATCAGGCGCCAGAGCTGAACGTAGTATCCATCCACGGGACGCGTGCCCTTACGCGCAGCAAGAACAAACTTCTCTAACTCAAGAAAACCCTGCTTCGCGCGGTCTGGGTTGATCCCCTGCTTCCGCGCCTTTGCATAGCAGTAATCACAGAAGCATGTCACCATAGATGGGTGCGGATGAGCATGGCTCGCGCCGAGTGCGTTGGAGAATGCACCCTGCCGCTCCGATCCCCACATCAGGCCGTCGATATCATAGGAGCGCGACCAATCTTCCGCTATGTCCGTGAGCCAGTGGTGATACTCAGGGTTATTGAAGCAGAGCGTCGAAGCCTTCTCACCCGAGAGTGTCACTTCCTGCAATCTCTCGATATTGGGAATATCCTTGCGGAAGACATCTTCGTACCAGCAGATCGTCTTCATCCCACGCTTCTTCGCTTCAGGAATCACGTGTTCGAGCACGTCATAATCGCCAAGATCTGGTGCGCGAAAACTCTTAAAGACTGTGTCAGAGTAGTATTTCGGATTGACTTTTGTATAGGAGCCGCCGAAGAAGGTGTCGGTATCGTACTTTTGGCTTCCGTGATCCGGTAGAGGTTGCCCCGGAACCTGGCGTCCGGCGATGCCGCGACCGTAAGTAAAGGTCGCAACGAAGAGCGTATTAATCGCGGCAGCGCGCTCGCATTCATCGAGAACCTTCTCGACCCCCTCGTCCGCAAACGAGACGGCACCAATCTGTATGCCAATCATCTTTGTTGACTCAAGCGGCGCGGCGATGGCATTGCGGGGATGTACCGTCGCGGAGATAGCCGCGCCCGCTGCGCTCTGAAGAAACTGTCTGCGATCCATAGTGGTTTGACCTTCATTCGTGAATGCAGTGCTTCAGTTGATGGTGGGTGCAGAGGATAGACTGCTCCCACCATCTCTTGGTTTATGGCGGCTCTATTCTTCCTCTTCTTCGGCTGGCCGCTTGGCTGTTGCGACGATCTTCTCCGCCACCGGTTGCGGAACGATGTCGTAGTGATCCATCTCCATACGGAAGCTGCCCCGCCCCTGAGTCAGAGAGGTAAGGATAGTGCCGTAGCTTAGCATCTCGGCCATAGGAACCTCGGCTCTGATCAAAGTCTGTTTTCCGTGGCTCTCCATGCCCTGGACGCGTCCTCTGCGTCCATTCAAGTCGCCCATTAACGCTCCGGCAAATTCCTCCGGAGCCTCAATTTCTACGTGCATGATTGGTTCCAATAAAGCAGGCTTAGCTTGTTCCATGCATTTGCGGAAGGCTAGTCGCCCTGCCATCTTGAAGGACATTTCGTTGGAGTCGACATCATGGTAGCTGCCGTCGTACAGAATGACCTTGAAGTCGACAACAGGATAGCCGGCCAGGTAGCCGCGGGCTGCCGATTCCAGAATGCCTTTCTCCACGGCAGGGACAAATTGCCTAGGGATTGAGCCACCAAAGATGTCGTTGACGAATTCGAACCCGGCTCCACGGGTCAGGGGCTCCATCTTGATCTTGCAATCGCCGAACTGTCCGTGCCCGCCAGTCTGCTTTTTGTGGCGCCCCTGAGCATCTGCCCGTCCTCGAATGGTCTCGCGATAGGGGACTTTGGGAGCCTTCAGGGTAACCTCCGTGTGGTAGCGCCGTTTGAGCTTGGAGACGATGGCCTCGATATGCGGCTGCCCGGAGCCGGCCAACAGAAACTCATTGGTCTGTGGGTCACGGAAGAAGCGAATCAGCAGATCTTCTTCCATGAGCTTGTGGATAGCCGGAGCCAGCTTATCTTCGTCGGCACGCGTTTTGGGTTCAATGGCATAGGTCATCGCCGGTTCGGGCATGGCGAGGGATTGGAGGAAGATGTCCTGCCCTTTAGCCCCCAGTGTGTCTCCGGTAAGGGTGACGCGCAGCTTCGCCACCGCGCCAATGTCTCCGGCATGGAGTTCGCTGACCTCGACCGCCTTTCGTCCCTGCATGACACTCAAGTGGGCAAGGCGCTCCTGCTCCTTGCGGGAGTAGTTTTCAACCACTGGTGTAGAGCACCGGGAAGATGCGGTCTTCGCGAATAGCTTCATGGAGTGCAGTGATCAGGTGCTGCTCCGGGATGGTGCCTTCGCGGAAGAACTCTTCCATGAGTTCGTCTTTGCCTTCGGCGACCAGCTCGACCAAGGCCTCGTGGGCTGCCTGCGCCCGGGTATGCAAGGGGCCGGGAATCTCGCCGATCTTCCCTCGTCCATCACCATCAGGCGTGTAGTAGAAGGCCTCCATGGTGACCAGATCGACGACGCCATGGAAACCCGATTCATCGACGATGGGAAGTTGGACGGGAACGAGGTGCCGCCCCCAGCGCTCGCGCATGTCTTCCAGCATGGCCTCGCGTCCGCTGTAGCTGTCGGCTTTGGGATGATCGACTTGATTGATAACGACAACCCGGGGAAGATCGAACTCTTCCGCGAACTTCCAAACTCGTTCCGTGACAGTTTCTATGCCATTCGGCGCATTAATCACCACGACGGCTGATTCAACCGACAGCATGGCGGCACGGGCTTCGTGACAGAACATGTGGAAGCCGGGAGTATCGAGAAAATTGATCTTGACGCCCTGCCATTCTGCGAAGGCAACGGCATTTTGCATGGTAGTTCGCTTGGCAACTTCTTCTTCGTCATAGGCTGTAACGGCCGTTCCGTCATCAACTCTTCCGGGCTTATCGGTCATTTTTGCGGCATGCAGCAACGCGGAAATCAAGGTTGTCTTTCCACTGTGCGCATGCCCTACTACAGCTACGTTGCGGATCTCACTTCCCTGGTACGTTTTCATGGATGTTCTCCTTTTGCCGTGGATGGACATCGGGGCCGGGAGAGTATTACGGCAATGTCCCGGCTAACACGAAGAGGATCGTTATCGATCCCGGCAGCGAGCGATTCTTCGCGTCCGGTCTTCGCGTCCCGATCCGAGCCGATCATCCCGGCTTTGTGCCGACCAGCCGCTCTCATGTCTCGGTAGCGGATGGCCTATCGTCATTGGCG
>NZ_JBFRCY010000290.1:0-5331 GCF_052113305.1 Terriglobus sp. YAF25 | reverse complement strand
GGCATAGTGGCTCCGGGAGATGCTTCTTTTCTAACAGGCACCCTTCTGAACCTGTAGCCGCCCCGGAGATGGTTCCCGTGGCAAGCAGGTCACCCGGACGTAGATTGCAGCCGTTGCAGGTGTGATGCGTCACCAGTTGACCGATGGTCCAGTAAAGGTCACGCAAATTACCGCGGCTGAGCATCATGGCCGGCATCTGTTGCTGCCGCATCGCTTCGGATTGGAGATAGACCTCCAGCGTCAGATCGATGCCGTCTCTGTCTCGAGACGATGAGGCGAGATAGGGCAGCGGAGCCGGATCCTCCGCCGGACGCTCGAACGCAGGAACGCGATACGGGGAGAGGGCTTCAAGAGGCACAATCCACGGAGAAATCGTCGTCGCAAAGTTCTTGGCGAGAAATGGGCCCAGGGGCTGATACTCCCAGGCCTGGATATCGCGCGCCGACCAATCGTTGACCAGGCATAGACCAAAGATGTGCTCTTCGGCTTTATCGATCGGAACACTGTGACCCAGTGAATTCCCAGTACCCACCAGGATGCCAACTTCCAGTTCGTAATCGAGGGACTTTGATGGTCCAAAGACTGGCGCTTCGGCCGTTGGAGCCTTCGTCTGTCCACACGGACGGCGAATATCCGCGCCGCTGATCACGATGGAAGACACGCGGCCGTGATAACCGATCGGAACGTACTTGTAGTTCAGCAGTAATGGATTATCCGGGCGGAAGAGACGTCCCACACGGGTAGCGTGATAAATCGATGCGTAGAAGTCCGTATAGTCTCCGATATCCGCCGGCGGCCGCATGACCGCATCCTTCATTGGAATGAGCAACGGCTCGACATCTCTTTTCATCTCGTAGCCCCCATCGAGCAATGTCATGAGTTGTCGCCTAAGTGCGGACCACGCCTCCGGCCCGAGGGACATCAATGGATTCAAGGTACGGGCCTTACAAGCGCCGACTACTTCCTTTGAGAGAATGGAAAGGAAACCTTGATCGGCACAGGCATAAAGATCAAGGATCTGGTCTCCAATAGCAACGCCGATATGAGCAGTCTCTCGATAAAGAAACACGCCGTAGGGCAAGTTCTGGATGGGGAAATCTGACTCAGGGTCATTGGCCGAAATCACCCAACTCCTGCTTGCTATAGCCATCCCATTCTCTCCAGGTCCTGAATTGGCTCCACAAAAGAGCAAGAACCAAAGCTCATTGCAAACTCTCTGCGAACAGTACGGAGTTGCTCTGCGCTCCACTGCAATGATCGCCATCCAATCGTATCCGCAGTCATGCGAAAAGCGTCGACATCCTGATCATTCAGTAGTTGCTGTGCCTGGTCTTCCGTTCCACCGCTGTAGACGAGCGCTGCCGCGAGAAACAGGTTGAGAAAGCCATGCATGATTCCTGTTTCACTATCGGGTTCATAGGTGAAAGGGTGATATCCACGGATTGGATGATGCAATCCCGCTGTCGCCTTGAATGCCAGGCCCCGGTCGGCAATCGCAATCAACATTGCAGCAATTGACTCCGATGAGGGAAATGCCGTAGCGGTTACACCACCCGTACGTATTTTGACGCGTGCACCCGCCAGCCGTATGGAATCCAGCACCTCCGTTTTTAAAGGCGTAATGGGAACTTCGAAATAGATGATCGTCTCCGCCAGTGTCCGGGCAGCCTTGTGATCTATCTCATCCAGTTTGTCGGGTTTGATCTCAACAGACTCGATGCGGAACCCATCCTCGCGGAGTTGTGCGATGTTGCTCACCTCCGCCGCGGAAGATGCGATGACGCTCAGAGGAAGATGAGCAAGCGAGTCACTCGCAGTCTCGCGAAGCTCGGACAGACGCTTCCAATCGACAATAAAACGACCTAGCAACTCCGAACGCCGATTGCGCCTGTACGCGAGATAGTTTCTGGCAGCCGCCTGCATATCCAGACGGGCAGGCGCATACAAGCCTGCGTAATCGATCAGGCCAGAGAGGAGGCTATCGATCGCGTTCATCGGGTCGTGAACTTCAGCTTCTCGCCGGAGGACTTCTGCCTTCCATTCGGCGAGACTTCAGCCTGGAAATGCTTTTTGAGACCCTGCCAGCATTCGAAATATTCATGCTGCAGGATGCGAGTATGCATGGCGAACTCAGTAGGACGCACGACCAGTTGCGTCTCGAACATAAAGGCCAGAGTATTGTCGAGATACTGTGGCTTCAGCTCCGCCGAGCTGGCCCGCTCGAAGGTTTCGGCATCGGGCCCATGACCGGCCATACAGTTGTGCAAGCTGGCGCCACCCGGCAGAAAACCTTCCGCCTTGGCATCATAGGCTCCCACGATCAGGCCCATGAATTCATTCATGAAGTTTCGATGGAACCAGGGCGGTCGGAAGCTGTGCTCCGCCACGATCCAGCGCGGAGGGAAGATAGCGAAGTCACAGTTTGCGGTACCAGGTATCGCGGACGGAGAACTCAAGACGGTATAGATCGAAGGATCGGGATGGTCAAACGAAACCGTGTTGATGCAATTGAAGCGCGCAAGATCATATTTGTACGGCGCATAGTTACCGTGCCAGGCAACGACATCCAAGGGCGAGTGGTCGATCTGTGCGGACCAGAGCCGGCCGAGGAATTTCGCCGTGATGTGAAATTCTCCATCGAGGTTCTCAAAGGCTGCTGTCGGCGCCTGGAAATCTCGCGGGTTTGCTAATCCATTCGCTCCGATAGGCCCAAGGTCTGGCAGACGAAAGGTCTGGCCGTAGTTTTCACAGAGATACCCTCGTGCCTGTCCGTCGATCAACTCAACACGGAATTTGATTCCGCGAGGGATCACGCAGATCTCACCAGGCGCCGTTTCTAAAACTCCCAACTCGGTGTGGAGATGAAGTGTGCCTAACTGGGGGACGACAAGAAACTCTCCATCGGCACTATAGAAGAACCGATCGTTCATCGATCGATTGGCGGCATAGAGATGAATGGCGACACCGGTCTGCATGGCAGGATCACCATTCCCGCCGAGCGTAACGATGCCGTCGACAAAATCTGTGGGCTCCTCAGGGATTGGCAATGGGTCCCACCGTAGTTGATTGGGTGGGGTCGGAGTCTCAGTAAACGGGCCACTCCTGATGAGTCGCGAGGGAATCTCTTCATAGGGCCGGTGAGTCACTGAGGGACGAATGCGATAGGTCCAGGTACGGCGATTCTGAGATCGCGGCGCGGTAAAAGACGTTCCGCTGAGCTGCTCCGTATAGAGACCTAACGGATGTTTCTGCGGAGCATTCTGGCCAATGGGCAACGCTCCGGGAACGGCCTCTGACACGAATTCATTGCCGAACCCGGACTGATACAGGACGCCAACCGTCATGGATAACCCTCTCTACAGGCGGCCGCTCGCAGCGAGCCGCTCTGCTTCATGCATAACTTCGTAGAGTTGATCGAAACTGTCTACGACAAAGAGCAACTTGTGAAGCTCGTCGATCTTGACCGGCGTATTCACCACTTCACTCAGCGAGAATTCCTCGATGGCACAATGACCACTCATGACATTCAAGCATTCTCCATGCGAGCTGATGAGGCCGCTGCCATACACTTTGATCTCGCCTTGCTGGCGAATCAATCCGAACTCGACTGTGTACCAGAAGAGGCGAGAAAGCTTTTCACGAATTGRCTCTTCCGGAGTAGCGACACAGACACGGCCATAGTGCTCCAGGAAGTCTGCAAAAACCGGATGCGCATGCATCGGCACATGACCGACGACATCGTGAAAGATATCTGGCTCAGGTGTGTATTCCATGGATTCACGGCTTCGCAGCCAAACCGTCGTTGGGAATTTGCGAGCAGCCAGCATCTCAAAGAATGCCTGCGAAGGTAGAAATCCGCTCACCGCAGTGGAGTTCCATCCGGTTCTGGGCTCCAGTCGTGCGCTCACCTCTGCAAGATTGGGTAACCGATCGCGCTTCAGGCCGATGGTCTGAAAGCCATCGAGATACTCCTGAGCAGCATGCTTCTCCAGTTCGGGAAAGACACGTCCGACAAGGTCGGCCCAGATACCGTGCTGCTCCTCGGTATAGGACGAATAGTCCTGTTGGATGAGGTAGGGTGCCGCCGCAGAAAGTGTTGCAGTTGCCATGGTCGTTCTCCTCTTACAGATTGCCGCGAGCCTGCTGCTCCCTTTCGATAGCTTCAAAGAGCGCTTTGAAGTTGCCTTTGCCGAAGCTACGGCTTCCTTTGCGCTGAATGATCTCAAAGAACAGAGTGGGGCGATCTTCTACAGGGCGGGTAAAGATCTGCAGCATATAACCTTCATCGTCGCGATCCACCAGGATGCCGAGCCGTTCGAGTTCATCCAGAGGTTCATCAATCCGGCCGACGCGCTGCTGCAGCTCGGAATAATACGTATGTGGAACCCGTAGAAACTCCACGCCCTGCTCATGGAGTTTGTTGACCGTATGCAGAATGTCCTTGGTCGCCAAAGCAATGTGCTGCACTCCCGGGCCGCCATAGAAGTCCAGATACTCTTCGATCTGGGATTTTCGTTTCCCCTCGGCCGGCTCATTGATGGGAAACTTCACATACCCGTTGCCGTTGGACATCACCTTGGACATGAGCGCGGAGTATTCGGTCGAAATATCTTTGTCATCGAAGCTTTGATAGAGACTGAATCCCATCACCTTGGCGTAAAAATCAACCCAGGTATTCATCTCATGCCAGCCGACGTTGCCCACAACATGATCAATGTGCAACAGGCCCACAGGGCGAGCGACCCGGTCTTCCTCTATGGCGCGAAAACCGGGAAGAAACGGCCCCTGATAGTCTCCACGCTGAACAAAGGTATGGATGGTATCTCCATAGGCGCAAATGCTTGCCAGTACGGCCTGGCCGTGATCGTCCGACACGACATAGGGCTCGGCAACGCTGACAGCGCCGCGGTTGACCGTCTCATGCCACGACTGGCGAGCATCGTCTACCCATAGCGCCACGCCATGGACGCCATCGCCGTGCCGCTGCACATGTTCCGCGATCGCATGAGCTGGGCGAAGGACCGTCGTCAGCACAAAGCGAATCTTGCCCTGTTGAACAACATACGAGGCTCGATCTCGTTGCCCAGTCTCAGGTCCTGCATAAGCCACCAGAGACATGCCAAAAGCTGTCCGGTAAAAATACGCGGCCTGCCGGGCATTGCCCACGTAGAACTCCAGGTGATCGATGCCCTTGAGTGGAAGAAAATCAGCGTTCGTTGTTGGAGTCGCCTGGACTGGTTGGGAAAGAATGCTCTTCGTAGCTGACATAGAGCTCCGTCTCTGCCGCAAGGCGCCGTCGCCTCCCGGCAACCGAACAGCATAGGCCTCCGC
>NZ_JBFRCY010000289.1:0-5335 GCF_052113305.1 Terriglobus sp. YAF25 | reverse complement strand
TGCCAGTGGTGATGCTGGTGCCCTTCGTTCCGGTAAGCGCAGCGATCTTCCTCTTCAGCCTCGCCTTCTTCTCGCAGCAGTCATGGTCGGGATTGATCATGACTATTCCCRCAGATGTCTTTCCGCTTTCGGCGGTCGGGACTGTCGCCGGATTGGTTGGCTTCGGCGGATCGATGGGCGGAGCGATCTTCGGCATAATTGCGGGTCGTATGTTGCAGCACGGCTTCAGCTATACGGCGTTATTTTTTCTTGTCGGTACCTTCCACCTGATCGGCTTCCTGGCTCTGGCATGGCTGGGAGGCAGGATTCAACCACTTCGTTCAAAAGACCTCCGGGAGATAGAGAGCCTCGCATGAAGATCACTGAAGTCCGTACACGTGTTGTGCAATGGGAAGGTGAGACGGTTCCGTTGCCCCCGCATTTCTGCACCAACCCCATGGACCTGGTCAGCTTTCGGCAGGCATCGATGGGTAACTTCGCTTTTCATGGGTGGGTGCTGGTAGAGATCTTTACGGACAACGGTCTCGTAGGACTTGGCAACGCGGCGCTGTCGCCGCAGGTGACCAAGACTCTGATCGATACCTATCTGAAACCCTTGTTGATCGGAGCCGATCCCTGGGATGTTGAGTTCCTCTGGCAGCAGATGTATCGGCGGACGCTGGCTTTTGGGCGCAAGGGGGTAGCGCTGACGGCGATCTCGGCGGTAGATATCGCGCTCTGGGACCTGTTGGGCAAAGATGCAAAGCAACCGGTCTTCCGTCTGCTGGGCGGACGCACCAAAGACCGGATTCCCGTCTATGCCAGCCGCCTTTATGCGATGCCGATTCCTGAACTACGTGCTGAAGCACAGCGCTATAAGAATGAGGGCTACAAGGCGATGAAGCTTCGCTTTGGTTGGGGTCCGCTGGATGGCGCGGAGGGCATGCAGAAGAACCTGGAACTCATTCGCACGGTAAGAGAGGTGGTCGGCGACGGTGTCGATATCATGGCCGATGCTTACATGGGATGGACACTGGACTACGCCAAGCGAATGCTGCCGCTGTTGGAGCCATTTCATCTGCGCTGGCTGGAAGAGCCTGTCATCCCAGATGACACCCGCGGATATAAGGAATTAAAAGCGTATGGCCGGGTCCCGATCGCGGGCGGCGAGCACGAGTTCACCATCTTCGGCTTCCGTGAGCTGCTTGAGAATAACGCCCTCGACTACATTCAGTTCGACACGAATCGCGTGGGCGGCATCAGCCAGGCCCGGAAAATCTCGGCCCTGGCGGAATCATTCCAGATTCCGGTCGTGCCGCATGCAGGACAGATGCATAACTATCATGTCGTGATGGCGAGCCTGAACTCGCCGATCGCCGAGTTCTTCCCCAAGGTCGATGTTGAGGTAGGAAACGAGCTGTTCTGGTACATCTTCGATGGCGAGCCAGTTCCGACAGATGGTCATATCAATCTGGATGAGAGTAAGCCGGGACTCGGTCTGACGGTCAACGAAGATTCACTACGGCAGTTCCACGTGATTGGATAAACGATGGCTCTTCATCTGGTTCAGCTCACAAACGGGGTTCAGCGCCGGGTCGCACGTGTCGATGGCGACGGACTGATGTGCCTCAGCAACGTGTCATCCGTATACGATCTGGCGCGTGATTGTGTTCGCGTACGACAGCCACTCGCGGCGTATGCCGAAGCGCTGGATGTGGACGCGACGTTACGGTATGAACCGATCTACTCAGGGCAGTCGGAGTGGCGTCTGCTGCCACCGGTGGATGTGCCGGGGAATCCGTCGCGCTGCATCGTTTCCGGAACTGGTCTTACGCACCTGGGCAGCGCCGCATCGCGCCAGGCCATGCATGCGATGCAGGCTGAGGCGATGACAGACAGCATGCGCATGTTTCAGTGGGGCCTGCAGGAAGGGAACCCCGGAAAAGGAAAGGTCGGCATTGCTCCGGAGTGGTTCTACAAAGGAACCGGCACGATGGTGCGTGCTCATCTTCAACCGCTCGATGTGCCGTTTTATGCCGAGGACGGTGGTGAAGAAGCCGAGGTCGCCGGTATCTACTTCATTGACGATGAGGGCATGCCGCAAAGGCTGGGGTTTGCCGCGGGTAATGAATTTTCAGATCATGTTTTTGAGAAGAAGAACTACCTGAACCTTGCCGGCTCGAAGCTGCGGTCCTGTGCCCTGGGGCCGGAACTGGTGGTTACCGACGATTTCAAACAGGTACCCGGCAGGGTTTCGATCGAGAGAGAGGGCAAAGAGCTCTGGTCTGCGGCGATCGAGACGGGGGAAGAGGCGATGTGTCACAGCCTCCAGAATCTGGAACATCATCATTTCAAGTTTGAAAACCATCGTATTCCGGGCGACCTGCACGTGCACTTCCTTGGCGCCGCCGCGCTCAGCTTCAGCAACAACGTTAGTCTGGTAGATGGCGACTGGATGCGGGTTGCGTTCGAGGGCTTCGGGCGGCCGTTGCGAAATCCACTACGAGTGGCAACGCCGCAGCGTGATCGCTTGATCACTGTGCACTCACTCGCCTAGAGCATTTTCCCTGTTGCTGGGTATCCCGGAAGGGGAGTGCAGCGGCGTTTTCATTGCGGAAAACGCCCATAGATACGGAAGCCCTACACTACACCTGCAGGGAAAATGCTCTAGCCGATACCAGGAGAATGGCATGAAGAAGATTGCTTTGCTGGGTTTGGGGACGATGGGCGCCGGTATGGGAAAGCGCCTGCTGGATGCGGCATTCTCACTGGCGGTCTATAACCGTACGGCTGCCAAAGCCGAAACTCTTCGGGAGGCCGGCGCTGTTGTAGCTGCTTCCCCGGCTGAGGCTGCTCGCGAGGCGGAGGTCGTGATCTCCATGCTGGCTGACGACCAGGCGTCGCGAATGGTTTGGATGGGCGACGAGGGTGCGCTCGCATCGGTGTCCGCCGGCGCCATTCTGGTGGAGTGCGGTACGGTGACTCCGGGCTGGGTGCAGGAACTGTGTCATGCAGGGCAGGAGAAAGGGTGCGTCCTGCTGGACGCTCCTGTGACCGGCAGCAGACTGCAGGCCGCGGGAGGAGAGCTCACCTTTCTCGTAGGTGGGCCTGCGGCGCAGCTTGAGGCGACTAGGCCGGTACTGGAGGCTATGGGAAAGAAGATCGTCCATGTAGGTCCTTCAGGCAGCGGAAGCCGCCTGAAGTTAGTCAACAACTTCCTGTGTGCGGTGCAGCTCGCCTCCCTGGCGGAGGCGGTTGGATGGATGGAGCGCGCCGGGCTGGATATGCACCTTTCTCTGGATGCGTTGTGTACCGGTGCTCCCGGAAGTCCGCTGCTGAAGGGAATGTCTCAACGCATGATGAAACGCGACTACCAGGTCAATTTTCTACTCCGGCTTCTGGGCAAGGACGTCCGGTATGCGCAGAAAGACGCCCAGGAGACCGGCATTCCTCTCCACACGGCGGGCAGCACGCTGGACCTCCTGGAGAGAGCGAAAGAATTGGGCTACGGAGAACAGGACATGTCCTCCGTCGTGGAACAGTTCCGCAACGGTAAGGGATAGAACAGCTTTAAAGCAAGGTGAAACGCTTCTCCTGGCGGGTGATTCGATGTCCTTACAGGAGGGTATGATACTACCAAGGCGCAAACACAAACGTTTGTCTAAAGCAAACGATGCGACCTGTCTTCCTGAAACAATGGCTGGATTTCGGGGAATACTGAGCTGTTACGTTATGTAACAGCTTGGAACTTCCCGTGGGCAGGACTCAGGAACGATAGTTCTCAGCCATGCGGAGAATGAGGAGGTTTAGCCTCGTCTCCACACTGGTTTTGAAAACTGGACTTCCGACAAGGCTACCCATGAAGCATCTTTCGAGATGTACCTCCACCCCTCTGGCCCTCTTTTGTTTCCAGCCCCAAGATGTACGCAGCCTGCAAACGGCATTAGAGCATTTTTCCTGTTGCTGGGTGTTCCGAGAGGAGCGTGCAGTGGCGTTTTCATTGAGGAAAACGCCCATAGATGCACAAGCCCTGCACTATACCGACAGGAAAAATGCTCAATCGCCAGACGGCTGATAGACCCTCGCTGTCTTATTTGAACCAGATCACATCCCAGATCCACCCCAACGGAACATACAAGGAAGCGCACCGAAGACTTCCTGACCTCCCGTCTGCGGCTTCCTGCGCCCCTGCACCTTTGGCGGCGTTCGGATCGCCCGCGATACAGCAATAGCACCATCGAAGTTTATTTCTGGAGGAGCTTATGAAAAGGCCCATGCAGGTCTTTTGGCTTGCGGCGATGATGATGATTTTTGTGTCATCCCTGGCAGCGCAAACATACTATGTTTCGCCGAATGGCAGTGACAGCAATAATGGGACCTCGACCGCTACCCCCTGGCAGTCGATCAGCAAGGTCAACAGCTTTGTCTTCCCGCAGGGAAGCTCGGTTTCGTTTCAGGGAGGGCAGACCTTTACGGGATGTCTGGTCTTCAATACGGCGAATGTCCCTGCGTCGTCAGCTTCGACGCCATTTACCGTGAACTCCTATGGTGCAGGTGTTGCGACGATTCAATCGAACTGCTCCGGAACAACCGGCGCCGCGGTCACGGTCGATAACGTCAGCGGTTTCTACTTCAACGGGTTGAAGGTGGTGAATGGAAGCAGCACCATCTATGGGATCCTGTTGGAAAACCAGACCTCGAATTCGCCGACCCAGACCATCGTGATTGAAAACTCTGAAGTGACTGGGTTCGGGCCGGTAAGCGGAAGTGCGAACGGTGGAGAGATCTGGATCATTGGATACGCCCTGAACGGCAACAATGGTCCACTGAACAACATTCAGATCCTGAATAATTCACTGCATGGCGCCACGGTGACTTCCGCCGATGGCGGTGGCGTCAATGGATGGGGCTACGGAAAGAACGTCACGAACGTCCTGGTTCAAGGAAACACCATCTACAACAATGGCATGGTGGCCGCGGCTACGYGGGCAGGCATCGGCGCCGATGGATGGAACGGAGGCCTGATCCAGTACAACATTCTGCATGACATTGGCGCCAATGTGACCTCGTGCGGTGGAACCTCCGGTATCGAAGTCTATACTTCGAATAACATCACGATTCGCTATAACGAGGTCTATAACATTCAACCGTCGCCGAGCTTTACCAAAGGGTGCGACTGGGATGGAATTGACCTGGACGGTGGCACCACCAACTCTCTGGTTGAGTACAACTACACGCATCACAACGCCGGCAGCGGATTTCTCGCCTACACCTCCAAGCCAAGTGGGTACACCTGGGGGCCGAATGTCTATCGCTACAACATCTCAGAGGACGACGACTGGGCTAAGGCACAGGG
>NZ_JBFRCY010000288.1:0-5337 GCF_052113305.1 Terriglobus sp. YAF25 | reverse complement strand
CCCATACTCCACAGCGTGCTTGCAGAGGTGAAGGCGACCTGCGGTTTGGGATCGTCCAACAGTTTATGCAGCGTCGGAACGAACATGGCGTTCTTCGTCTGCCCCATGGCGGCGATGGCAGCTATACGTACGTCCTGGTCGGAGCTGTCGATTGCTTCCAGCAGCATCTTCTGTGCCTTCGGCTCTCCTCCGAGATCGCCAAGCGCAGTGACAACGATAACGAGCGTCTCAGTCTTCTTCTCGGAGGCCTCCTTCTCCAGGAGGTTCCAGGCATCGGAATTGATCTGTGAGGGGGTGACCTTCGGTGATTCGGGATCTGCTTCTGCAGCGTGCCGCATCTCCGCAGGTGCAACCGCGTGGAGACAGAGAAATAAAGCAATCAGTCCGCCGACCCAGGCAAGAAGATGCAGCGACCGACGCAAAGGAGAGGTGTAAACCTTCATGTTTGTCTTTCCGGCGCTTGCAGTGGGAAGAGTCCTGCAGCGTTCTACTGCTTGGTTGGATGCTATAGTCGGAAGAATTTACTGCCTTCGAGAAACACAGGTTTACATGCTCTTCAAAACTCGTAGTGCTGCCGTTTACGGTATCGACGCACATTTGATCGATGTTGAGGTTGACTTTTCCACAGTGGTCCGAGACGCGGAGACCTTCTCAACCGTCGGCCTGCCAGATGCTGCCGTTAAAGAGAGCCGTGATCGCGTACGTAGCGCTATCCGCAACTCCGGCTTCGACATGCCCCCGGTGCGCATCACCATCAACCTCGCTCCAGCGGATATTCGTAAGGAAGGTTCCGGGTTTGATCTACCGATCGCGCTCGGCATCCTCGGAGCCTATGGCGCATTGCAGCCGATTGATCTGACAGAGTTTCTCTTTCTCGGAGAGCTTGGGTTAGACGGCACTGTGCGTGCGGTGCAGGGAATTCTTCCCGTAGCTGTTGCTGCGCGGCAGAAGGGCGTGAAGCGGCTGGTGGTTCCAACGGTGAATGCGCGCGAGGCTGCAGTCGTCGATGGTCTCATGGTGTATCCGGTGCGGAGCCTGATCGAAGTAAGGGAACTGATCAACGGCATTGCTACCGGGCAGGAGAGTATCGCACCGGTGCAACTGGATAAGAGCACGCTGCTGGATGAGATTCAGGATGCGGTGCCGGACTTCTCCGATGTACGCGGTCAGCATACAGCGAAGCGCGCTCTGGAAGTCGCTGCCGCGGGCGGACACAACGTGCTGATGATTGGACCTCCAGGCAGCGGTAAGACGATGCTGGCAAAGCGGTTTCCGTCGGTTCTGGCTCCGTTGATGTTTGAAGAGGCACTGGAGACGACCAAGATCCATTCTGTCGCCGGCGTGTTGAATGCCGAGACTGGCCTGGTGACATATCGTCCCTTCCGTTCTCCTCATCACACTGTCAGTGATGCCGGTTTGATTGGCGGTGGAGCTGTGCCGCGGCCGGGAGAGGTCTCCCTGGCGCATAACGGCGTTCTCTTCCTGGACGAGCTTCCGGAGTTTCCGCGGAATGTTTTGGAGGTAATGCGGCAACCGCTCGAGGATGGCACCGTGACTATCTCGCGGGCATCCATGAGCCTGAGCTTTCCGGCACGGTTCATGTTGATTGCTGCGATGAATCCATGCCCCTGCGGCTACTTCAACGACAAGAGCCGCGAGTGTATGTGTACGCCCCCCATGATCCAGCGCTATGTCTCCAAGGTCTCCGGGCCGCTGCTGGACCGTATCGACATCCACATCGAGGTTCCGGCGGTGCAATATAAGGAGCTGCGGTCGGGAGCGGCAGCGGAAGGCTCAAAGGAGATCCGGGCCCGGGTACTGGAGGCACGCCGACGGCAGCACGAACGCTTTGCCTTGACACCGGAAGGCGCCCGTCGTGGCCGCAGGATCTACGCCAATGCCCAGATGTCGACGCAGCAGATTCGCCTGCACTGCGAGCTCGCCTCCGACGCGGAACGTCTTCTGGAACGTGCCATGCAGCAACAGGGGCTCAGCGCGCGTGCGCATGACCGCATTCTCAAAGTTGCGCGGACAATTGCCGATCTGTCAGGTGAAACACAGATCGGTGTGCCACATATCGCCGAGGCGATCCAATATCGCACACTCGACCGGCAGTACTGGTCCTGATGTTGCCCTGTTTTCAGGGCAGCATCTTCGTAAGTTATTGTATTTTATGGATCTAAAAAGCTTCCATTTTTGGAAGGAACGAATTCCGCCGAATACCGAAAAAAGTATTGACCTTGCCCCTGATTAGGCGTTACCTTCTGGAAGGTCGCGGTTGGCGGGCTGGTTTCCCGGTTCGCTACGGTGGCCAAAGGGTTTCCCGTCAGGCCAGGCGTAACCCAGTCGAATTCAAATCTAAGCACGGGGCGATAGAACCCCGATCATGGCGTCAGTTCCGTTTGGAGGTTCCTCTTGGGATCTGTCACGGCGCCATCTCCACAAAGGCAGATGTGGATGTAGACAGAGAGCGCAGATTTGCGTGCGCCCGAACGGACAAAAGATAGGTGCATCCTGGAGTACCGGTGCACCGTCTATTGAGACAGAAACACGATTTGCAGCTAACGAAGTCTGCGGTCGATAGCAGCGCCGGGTGAGGACTGCACCCCGGTATAGAGAGGAATAGGTATGCGCTCAGATCTTATTTTTGGAGCACTTACGCACGTCAAGAATCGTTACCAGCTTTGCCAGCTCGCTTCTAAGGCCACGCGTAAGCTCCACAAGCCCAACACCCGTGTTCAGGACACCACGAACGAAGTTCTTGGTCGTTTTCGCACAGAGTCGCCGGTCCATGGCACCGCCAGTCTGGCTCACTCTGATCGCGTGCAGAATCGCCGCGCGGCCTAATCGGCCCCGCGGCATTTGCCGCTTCCTTGTATCTGGTTCGTAGTTCCACCGTAGTACCTCTTCTGCAACATCCCCTTCAGCAAATCGCAGTCAGCCGTTCCGCAGTGGACATTCCCGCCCGCAGCAAGACATTCCCCAATTTACGTACAAAAGGCAACAATGACGATTTCAGAACTCAAAGAAATGAATATCCAGGAGCTGGGCAAGCTTGCGCGCAGCCTTGAAATTCCTGGGACCAGCGCACTGCGTAAGCAGGATCTTATCTTCAAGATTCTCCAGGCCCAAAGCGAGAAGGAAGGCCACATCTTCGCCGAAGGCGTGCTTGAAATTCTGCCTGATGGTTACGGATTCCTCCGTTCTCCCGATTACAACTACCTGCCCGGCCCGGACGACATCTACGTCTCTCCTTCACAGATCAGAAAGTTTGACCTCAAGACCGGCGATACCATCAGCGGCAACGTCCGCCCGCCGCACGAGGGCGAAAAGTACTTCGCTCTGGTCAAGATTGAGGCCATCAACTTCGAGTCTCCGGAAGAGACCCGCTCGAAAATCCTCTTCGACAACCTGACCCCGCTCTATCCGCAGGAACGCCTGAAGATGGAGACGGTGCGCGATAACATCTCCGGACGCGTGATGGATCTGCTGACGCCGATGGGCAAGGGCCAGCGTGGCCTGATCGTCGCTCCTCCGCGTACCGGTAAGACCATGCTGCTGCAGTCGATCGCGAACTCGATCACGGCAAACCATCCTGAAGTAGTGCTGATCGTTCTGCTGATCGACGAGCGCCCGGAAGAAGTGACTGACATGCAGCGMTCSGTCAARGGCGAGGTCATCTCCTCGACCTTCGATGAGCCCGCTGCCCGTCACGTCCAGGTCGCCGAGATGGTGATCGAGAAGGCGAAGCGCCTGGTAGAGCACAAGCGCGACGTCGTAATCCTGCTGGACTCCATCACACGTCTGGCACGCGCCTACAACACCATCGTTCCGCCCAGCGGCAAGGTACTCTCCGGCGGTGTGGATTCCAACGCCCTGCAGCGCCCGAAGCGCTTCTTCGGCGCAGCCCGCAACATCGAAGAGGGCGGCAGCCTGACGATCATCGCTACGGCCCTGGTCGACACCGGGTCACGTATGGATGAAGTCATCTTCGAAGAGTTCAAGGGAACCGGTAACTCCGAAGTCATTCTGGAGCGCAAGCTGGTCGACAAGCGCGTCTTCCCGGCGATCGACATCCAGCGCTCCGGTACGCGTAAGGAAGAGCTGCTCATCGCGAAGGAAGATCTGCAGCGTATCTGGATCCTGCGCAAGGTCCTCAATCCGCTCAGCCCGGTGGAAGCAATGGAACTGCTCACCGACAAGCTGAGCAAGACTCGCAACAACAGCGAGTTCCTGCACAACATGAACTCACTGTAATCACGTTTCGCTCTTCTGGCGCAGAACCGCGTATGCGGTGCGTGCGGTCCAGGTGGTGAGAGCGAGAAAAAGGCGCAGCCCTCGGGCTGCGCCTTTTCATTGCTGTTTGAGGATGCTTTTCGGCTCTGCAAGAACCCCACGCGTTCGGCACGCGTCAGTCTGGCGGAGTTCAAGCGTGCTTGACGCGTGGTTCTCTTCCATTCCGTCCCTTCCTTTCTACTGGAAGATGCACAAGGGAATCTTTATCCGCGTCACCCACGCGTGGCCCACGCGTCGTCAACGCGTGCGTGGTTGCGAGGAGTGATTCACACGGCGGACGATAAGCTGGATGGTATGGATATCAGGGTTCGTTTTTATGAAGATCCGCAGTCATTTCTGGCGGTTGCCGAAGAGTTTCTCTTGTCGCGTGCGGTGCTTCATAATCTGGTCCTGACCATTGTGGATACCAGGTTGGCTCTGCCTGAGCCGGGCCGCTACTGGGTAGCGTTTCGCGATTCTCAGATTGTTGGCCTGGCGCTTCAGTCTCCTTTGACGTTTCCGGCTCTCCTGGTGCCGATGGAAGCGGAAGTAGCCGCTGCTCTTGTCGACGCCATCACGGATCGGGGAATCATGCTGCCGGGAGTGAACGGCGAAGTGGCAACAGCCGCGAGCTTCGCTGGCAGATGGACGGAGCGGCGCCGGTCAGGAGCGGTGCCCATGCAGGCGTTCCGCATCTATCAGCTGGCCGGGCTCAATGAAATTGCTCCGGTGGGTGGGCAGCTCCGAAAGGGTGATTACAGCGACCGGAATCTGGCAGTGAGCTGGCTGCAGAAGTTCTATACCGAGACGCATATGCACTCCGTGGACGCTGAGAGTTTTATCGATGCTGCGCTTGCCGAAGAGCGGCTCTGGCTGTGGGATATCGGAGGCACAGTCTCGATGGCTGTCAGTAGTAAGCCGATTGCAGGCGTCGTTCGTATCTCGGCGGTGTACACGCCAAAGGAACATCGAGGATGTGGCTACGCCGGAGCTTGTGTGCACGCCGTCTCCGCGCTTCTCACCAACGCGGGCTACCGCTGCATTCTTTACACGGACCTGGGT